>NOLC01000044.1 GCA_002256595.1 Methanosaeta sp. NSP1
GGGAACGCCAAATGAGCCCTTCAGCTTTTTTATATGTCGTTTGGGATCTTCAGCTTTAGAGATAGCTTCCAGGGAATCGACGATACGTATAGCTGCTCCTTTAGGCATCTTCTGGAGAGCTCTTCCTGATCCAGGCGAGTAGAGCACCTGGAACATCAGGAAGACTCCAGCATCTTCCTAACCTCTTGGCTGGTCAAATATCGGCCTTCTTTGAGATCATTCAAAGCCTCCTCGATCCTCTCTTGGGTTTCTGGATCCAATGGCTCTTGGTCAAGGGCGATGCCGGCTATGCGGTCAATAACATCACTGTAGCTCTCCTCCGGGTAGAGCTTAAGATGATCCAGCCTATCCTTGACCTTCGGATTTATCTCAACCAGCACTGATGCAGTTGACATACCATTCTCATTTGTCTTCAAGGTTAAAAGTCTCTGCGGAAGGCGGAAGGCCAAAAAGGTTGGATGATCTCAGTCACTCCCAGCCAAATGCAATCCACCGCATTAACTTGGCTTTCCCCCCTCCCGTTCATCCCTTCTCTTCTCCCTCTTCATACCCCATCCAGCGGCCGGTCGAGCCGGTATCAGGCACCTCCTCCCCGAACCTATGAGATCCTCCCGTCCCGCCATCTCCAGCCCCTCCCGAACCAGATCGTAGTTCCTGGGGTCCCGATACTGCAGCATGGCCCTCTGGATCCTCTTCTCCCTGCCTTTAGGCACGTGCACCGGCTTCAAAGTGAAAGGATCCAGGCCGGTGTAATACATGGCCGTGGAGACTGTCATGGGGGTGGGAGTGAAGTCCTGCACCTGCTCGGTATAGAGCCGCGCCTCTCGCAGATACTCGGCCAGCTCCACCATATCCCCTACGGTGCAGCCGGGATGCCCGGACATGAGATAGGGCAGGATGTACTGCTCCCGTCCCGCCGCCTTGGATGCATCTGAAAAGCGCACCCGAAATGCATCCAGCACCTCTCGGGGGGGCTTATTCATGCATAAAGTCACAGAGCGGGAGACATGCTCCGGTGCAATCTTGAGATGACCGGAGACATGATGGCGGCAAAGCTCCTGGAGGTAAGATGAGCTGTCCGCCATTATCAGGTCGTGCCTGATACCGGAGCTGATGAAGACCTTCTTCACTCCAGCAACCTCCCTTATGCGGCGTAGCAGCTCCACCTGGCGGGAGTGGTCCTTGTCCAGTGTGGGGCAGTCCGCCGAGCAGAGCTTATCCGGGCATGCGCCACTTTTCCATCGCGGGCAGGAGGATAGGGAGTACATATTGGCCGTCGGCCCGCCCACATCGGATATGATCCCGGCAAAGCCCTTCATCTCCACCAGCCGCTTCACCTCACGCAGTATGGACTCCATGCTTCTGCTCTGCACAATCCTGCCCTGATGATGGGTCAGAGCACAGAAGGAGCAGGAGCCAAAGCATCCCCGGTGGCTGGTGATGGAGAAGCGCACCGGATCGAGGGCAGGGATGCTCTCCCGGTAAGAAGGATGAGCCGCCCTCTGGAAGGGCAGCTCATAGATCCTGTCCAGCTCTTCGGTGCAAAGCGGCCGGGCGGGAGGATTCTGGATTACCACCGTCTTGGGATGGGGCTGAACCACTCTGCGGCCATGAAATGGATCCTGCTCCTGGTAGTGCAGGGCGAAGGCCCGGGCGTACTCCCGCTTGTCTGCCGAAACCTGGCCAAATCCCGGAATCTGGGTCTCGTCGGAAGAGGCCTCCCGGCCCTTCCAGCGGGCCACCTCCTCCTTGACCGCGGTTCCTCGAACATCCCTGATCTCAGAGATCTTCTCCCCCCTCTCCAGCCGCCGGGCTACCTCCCGCAGTGCCCTCTCTCCCATGCCGTAGATGATCATGTCCGCCGGGGCATCGGCCAGGATCGACTGCCGCACCGAGTCGGACCAGTAATCATAATGGGCAAACCGGCGCAAACTGGCCTCTATGCCCCCCAGGACGATCGGCACCTTGGGAAAGAGGGCATGGGCCAGGTTGGCATAGACTATGGCCGCCCGATCCGGCCGGAGCAGCCTTCCACCCGGAGAGTAAACATCATGGCTGCGCCGCTTCAGGTTGGCTGTGAGGTTGTTGACCATGGAGTCCACATTGCCGGATGATATGCCCAGGAACAGTCGCGGCTTGCCCAGGCGCAGGAAATCCTCTCTTTGGCCGGGCTGGGCGATGATGCCCACGCTGTAGCCGGCATCCCAGAGCACCCGGCCCACCAGGGCAGCGGCAAAGGAGGGATGGTCGACATATCCGTCTCCGCTGATGAGGATGACGTCGAATTGATCAATGCCCTTTTCCTCTGCCTCCCGCCAGAACATGGGCAGGAATGCCGGCTGCTCTCTCATGGCTTTAGATGGGGGCCAGGCAGTCATAAAGCCTTCCCAGAGCCAAAACCCCAGGCAAGATATATCCCAATGATTCTTGTTCGTGCTGAGCCGGGACAAGTTTTAAGGATCATGAGTGCCATAGAAGCATACTGGGAAGGGCAATGAATCAGGGATTAAAATCTTTAGCCATGCTGGCTTTGGCCATACTCTTATTGCTTTCATTGGGCCGGGCAGCATCCATTGAGGTCAAGCCGGGAGAGAGCATACAGGCGGCGATAGATGGAGCGGTTTCGGGAGATGAGATAATAGTTCAGAGCGGAGCCTACAAGGAGAGCCTGAATATAACCAAGCCGCTGTCCATGATCGGCATCGGACATCCCCAGATCGATGGGGGATCAGCCGACAGCGCCATGCTCCTTTATGCCGATGAAGTCAACATCTCCGGATTTGACATTACATCCACAAGGCGCACAGGCATCTACATCCTCTCGAACCGAAATACCCTCCAGAACAATACCATCAGCGGCTGTCTGGACGGGATCTTTCTGGAGGGATCTGCCTCCAACACCGTCGCCTTCAATGATATCAACAACAATACGGCCGGCATATTCCTCTTCTCCTCGGACGGAAATGTCATCTCCAATAACAGCATCAAAGACAACCACATAAACGAGGAGAGCGATTGCGGCATTGCTCTGGTCTGCTCTCGGGATAACATAATCCAGTACAACAATCTGATGAACAACGGCGACTCGTCCCTTTCATTGCGCTCTTCGGTCAACAATGCAGTCCTTGAAAACCAGATCATCTCAAACGACTGGTATGGCATCTCCCTCGCTGAATCCAGCAACAATAACCTGATTGAAAAAAACAGCGTCTCTGGGAATAAGGATGCAGGAATATATCTGGACGGCTCCAAGGAGAACATCATCCGGGACAATTCCGCCTGGAATAATTCGAGGGGAATATTGCTCTCCTATGACAGCAACGACAACCTATTGCATGGCAACCGTCTCACCTCCAACCAAAAGGGTGTGCATCTGGCCAGCCACAGCAGCAACAACACGGTAGAGAATAATACTGCGGCAGAGAACGGATATGGCATCTATCTATCCTTCTCCTGCGGCTGGAATCTGGTGTTCGCCAACCACCTCATAGACAACGACTACAACGCCTATGACCTGGGAAAGAGCAATCGCTGGGACAATGGCACCACAGGAAATCATTACAGCGGCCTGGGAGAGACATATTACATTCCGGGCGGAACGGGCGTGGACAGGCACCCCCTGGCTGCCCCTGGCTGAGATGCAGATTTGATTTGATGAGGTCTTTCAGTCGGAGTATGAAGGCTAATCCTGAAAAAGAGGCGGGGCAGAAGACGGCAGCCCGCGAGAGTGTGCTGCCTGCCGGCCTGCTCGGCTTTCTGCTCGACTGCTCTGCTCTTCTCGAGTCGATTCTTTGTCGGGCTCAGATGAACTTGGGCCGCTCGGAGAGCAACATGGACAGGGGCAGCCTGCGCCGAGGCTTGCCTGCCGTCTCGGCGGAGATCCTGGCTCTTAAATCCTCGGCGCTCATCTTGACCTTGGCCGGGGATTTGGGCGTCGACTCCGACCTTACGGTCACAGTAAGCTCCCCCGAGGCCTGCTCCTCGTCGCCGATGACGACAACATAGGGTATCCACTCCCTTCCTGCATCTCGGATCTTTTTGCCCACGGTCTCATCGCGATCGTCGATATCTGTGCGCAGTCCGAGCTCGGAGGCGATCTGCAGGGCACGGTCTTGATGCCTCTCCGCCACGGGTATGATTCTCACCTGGGTGGGCGAGAGCCAGGTCTCGAGCATGGGCAGCTTTCCTTCTTCAGTGAGGCGGGCCGCCTTCTCCAGCAGGGCAAACATCACCCGCTCGATGGCGCCGGAGGGGGAGCAGTGCAGGAGGATGGGGCTCTGCCTTTCCCCTGCCTCGTCGACATAGGTCATGTCGTAGCGCTCCGAATTCTCCACATCGATCTGCACCGTGGAGAGCGCGCTGGCCTTGTCCATGGTGTCCACGAAGTTGAATTCGAACTTGAGCACGAAGTAGAAGAACCTCTCATCCCACATCTCGATCAAGACCGGCTTCTTGACTATGTCCACCAGGCCCTCTATGAACTCGCGGTTCTGATTGTAGAAGTCCTTGGTGAAGCGGATGGCCACCTCGTAGTCGGCCAGATCCAGCCCCACCTCTTTGAGAAGGGCGATGCTGGCCTGGTACTGCTTTCGAAACTCCTCCATGGCCGATTTCATGTCCCGGGTCAGGGTGTGCATATCGGGCATGGTGAAGGCCCTCAGCCTGCGGATGCCCACCAGCTCCCCACGCTGCTCCCGGCGGAAGGAGTATCTGGTGATCTCGAACATCTTCAGGGGCATGGACTTGTAGGATATGGTCATGTCATGGCCCATGAGGAACTGGCCGAAGCAGGCTGCGAAGCGCAGGAAGAGCTTCTTCTTGTCCGCCTCGATCTGGTACTGCCGGGCGGGAAAGCGGTCCAGGTACTTCTTGAGGGTGGGGTGCTCCATGTCGTACATGATGGGGGTCTCCACCTCCATGGCCCCCATGTCCTGAGCCATCTCCAAAACGAAATTCTCCAGAAGGCTCTTGACCATGCGCCCCTTGGGGTAATAGCGCATATTGCCCGGATCGGAGCCCGGCTCATAGTCCACCAGCTCCAGGCGCCTCATCAGCTCCACATGAGGCGGCACCCGGTCCACCGCCCGGGCCTTGGAGATCTCATAGTTGGCGAACTTCTGCAGGTTCACCCGGCCGGTGAAGTCGAACTTGTCCACATCGATGAGGTTGCCGTCCAGGTCCAGCACCTTCCAGTAGGATACGGCCTTGGCCTCGGACTTGAGGGCCTGGGAGACCACCTCTCCCTCTCCCAGCCGGATGGAGCGGGATAATTCAGATAAGGGATGGCCCTTGCAGCTTATGGTGAAGGCCTTGTACCAGCCGAAGGGGGCGCGCATGACCTCATAGTCGGCGGAGAGGGTCTCTGCCAGGCCCTTGAGGATTTTGACTGCTGTGGCCGGGGTGGAGAGCTGGGCGCTCAAGTGGGCCGATGAAAGCGCATAATGCCTCTTCCAGCCGGCCCTTCTTGGCCTGGTCGTCTATCTCTTCCGCCATCTTGGTGGGCCGCTTGGCCTCGAACTCGATGAAATCAGAGTGGATTAAGAGCAATTGCAATAGGGGTCACCTTGACGGGGAAAGAGGAGGGCGTGGGGGTAGGTAAAGGTTTCGATTATATAATAGATGACAGCGCTCTTCAAT
>NOLC01000249.1 GCA_002256595.1 Methanosaeta sp. NSP1
TGCCCTTCTCTATGAGAGGTCGGTGGATATGCCCGAATACCAGAACCTGGACCTGCATCTCCCGGGCCATCATCTCTGCGCCCACCAGATCGGGGCCATGTGAGGCCATATGGACCAGGCCGATCCTGATCCCCTCCACCTCCAGCACTGCTCTCTCCGGGAGAAGCCTCTTGAGCTCACTGCAGTCGGAGTTGCCGCGAACTGCTTCCAATCGGCCCAATTGGGATAGGGCGGCATAGGCGCTGGCGGAGACGAAGTCTCCGGCATGGAGGATGATATCCGCCTTCTTTAGAAGCGCTTGCAGCGGAAGAGGGACCACTCCATCATTTAGATGGGTATCGGAAAGTGCTATTATTCTCATATTTGCATCAGGAGAACATATTCCAGAGCATGCCCTATTAGAATGCCGGTTGAAAGCCGGGTGCAATTATCCTCATTATTGCATCCTCATAGGCTCTGGAGAAGATCGCGTTAACTTGATAACCGCCTGAGCCGAGGGGTACCTGATATCAGGCATCAGACCATAGGAACAAAATCAGACCAATAAGAATGGACCGATAACGGCAGTTGGGAAAAGCAATATGATCGCCAGGAGAGCTGAGGAGATGGCCCCCTTCATGGTCATGGAGGTTTTGGAGCGGGCGCGGGAGATGGAGCGGCAGGGCGTGGACATAATTCATCTTGAGGTAGGCGAGCCGGACTTCGATGTTCCCTCCGCGGTAAAGAAAGCTACCATCAGGGCCCTGGAAGAGGGAGCTACCCATTACACCCACAGCATGGGCGACCTGGAGCTGCGAGAGGCCATCTGCAGGCATTATCTGGATGCCTATGGCGTTGATGTCAGGCCGGAGCAGGTGGTGGTGACATCAGGCACCTCTCCGGCCATGATGCTGGCCTTTGCCGCGCTGCTGGAGAGCGGCGACGAGGTGATAATCTCTGATCCGGGATATGCCTGCTACCCCAATTTCATCAACTTTCTGGGCGCAGTCCCGGCCAGGGTGCCGGTATTTGAGCAGGACGGATTCCAGTTAAAGGTGGAGGCCATCCAGGAGAGGATCAGTCAAAAGACCAAGGCCATGCTCATCAATTCCCCCTCCAATCCCACCGGATGCCTGATCTCTGCCGCTGATATGAAGGCCATAGCCGGCCTCTCTCCTTACATCATATCCGACGAGATCTATCACGGCCTGGTTTATGAGGGTCAAGAGCACTGCATCCTGGAGTTCTCAGACAGGGCCTTTGTCCTGAACGGCTTTTCCAAGCTATATGCCATGACCGGCTACCGCCTGGGCTATCTCATAGCTCCGTTGGAGTTCATCCGTCCCATTCAGAAGATGCAGCAGAACTTCTTCATCTGCGCCGGCTCTCTGGCCCAGAGGGCTGGGATTGCTGCCCTGGAGGAGAGCGGAGATGAGGTCAAGGAGATGAAGAGCATATACAACCGCAGGCGCAAGTTCATGATCAAACGCCTCAAAGAGCTGGGCCTGTCCGTAGCCGTGGAGCCGACGGGGGCGTTTTATGTCTTTGCCAATGCCAGAAAATTCTCCGGCGACTCCTACCGCCTGGCCTTTGATATACTGGAAAAGGCTCATGTAGGAGTGACTCCGGGAGTGGACTTCGGCAAGAACGGAGAAGGGTATCTGCGGTTCTCTTATGCCAACTCCATGGATAAGATCGCAGAGGGGCTGAATAGGCTGGAGCGGTATCTAAAAGGGCTCTAGTACGGCTGCAACTCATTGATCATTGCAGTCCTGGGCCAAGATATCCAGAAGCCTGCGGAAGTTTTCCCTGAACTCTTCCAGGCTGCCGTCATTTATCAGCTTAAGGCTGGCGGCTTCTATGGCCTGGCTCATTCCCCATCCCATCTCCCGGCACTCCCTCTGCTCCAATGCTGCGGCGGCAAGGCCATCAGGCTCGGCGCAGGAGGATATGATCTTCTCATCCTGATCTCTCCCGGTCCCCGCCCGGCTCCGGCCGGGGTCGTCTGGGCGGCCCCTCGTCTGTAGCCATCTCAGGCGCTCTTCCGCCGGAGCGCAGATCTCCACCAGATGGAACTGCTGGGCATGGGTGGCGAAATAGTCCGCCTCCTCTCGAGAGCGCAGGCCGTCCACCACTACCGTATCCTCTCCGCTGGCTACTGCCCGCTCCAGGACTCTCCTGGCCACGGCCTCCGGGCCCTCCTTTTCTCGCAGGGCGGATCCGATGCGGCCCAAATTGCCGTCTGTGGCATCCAGGCCCATCCGGTCTGCCTCCTGGCGAATGACATCCCCCATGACCAAGACGGTCAGGCCCTGCTGCCTTGCGACCCGGGAAGCCTCTCCTTTGCCCGAGCCCGGCAGCCCTACCAAGCCGATGATCTTCATTGCAAGTTCTCCTGGCGGCCCTCTTTCAGCTCATTCGGTTATCTAGCTTTTCCATACCACCTCGGGCAGAGCATGAACCCGAACCGCAATCATGCCCTGGCTGGCGGCGACGCAGGATGCAGCCATCTGCTGCATATCCTCAACTGTCGCTGCCGGAAATGGGCTCTCATCCTCGCCGGGATGACCCTGCTGAAGGGTCAAGCCCTCCAGGCAACTGCATGGGTATGCGGCCTTTAGTCGGCAGAGGGCTGCTGCGATCTTCTCCAGTTGGGCGGTGGAAGGGAAATTGGGAAACACAGTGGTCCTGGCCTCAAATACAGCTCCGGATTTAAAGCAGATTTCAAGGCTCTTGCGCACGGCGGAGGCGCTGTGGCCACTTCCAGTGGCCGCCTCATAATCCGGCTCCTCAAGAGCGGCTTTGATGTCCAGAAAGATCCTATCCACCAGCCCCTCAGACAGCAGCATCTCCAGGTGATGGGGAAATATGCCCGAGGTCTCCAGGCCGGTGGCCAGGTTCAGGCTTTTTCCCAGGCGGAAGAGATGTCTGCACGCCTCCGGCTGGAGCAGAGGCTCTCCGCCGGATAAAACCAGGGCATCCACAAAGGGCTTGCTGGTCGCCCTCTCTTCTGCCTCATCCAGTTTGATCTGCATGGGAGCGTGGCAGGAAGATGATACCAGGTGCAGCCCTTCCGAAAACAGAGCTGACCGGCGCGGGCCGGGCAGGCCCTTGACCTCGGATGCAATGCGAGAGGTGATATTATGAAAAGAGACATACCTCTCCCCGGTCTGAAGCCGGCGATTCTGGCAGTGGGGACAGCGCAGAGGGCAGCCCTGCATGAAGACCACCATGGCCGCCCGACCCGGCCAGTCCACGGTGGAGAGGGGTACAATCCCTCCCAGGTTGACCCGCATTCATCCTTCCCGGGAGAGGTCCAGCTCCACCGGACTGCCTGCCATCCTGGCCAGACGCTCCATCAGTTCCTTTTCATTTGCAGTCGCCTTCTCCTGGCCGGAAGCAAGCTCCTTCTTCTCACTCTCCAGGCCAGTTTCCAGGATCTTCAGGCTCTTTTTAGCCTGGGACATCTCTTCCCTGATCCGCAGATCCTCCCGGCTGCATTCCGCTATTGCCTCCCTGGCCACCACTATCTCCTTTTCCATAGCAGTCCAACTGGACCTGGCCTTTTCCAGAGATCTGTTCTTGATCAGATTCTCGATATGCTCCAGAGTCTTCTCCTTCTTCCTGTCCTTGAGGCCCAGGCGGGAGAGATGGCATTCCAGCTCCTTTAATGATCCGGAGATCGCCTCATCCTCGACCTCCTCTGGAGACTTCAAGAGCCTCTGGAAGACGCCGTCATGCTGCAGGCTGATTCTGGAGCTTGATCCCTGCTTGGCCATTCTGGAGAGAGCTTTGGAGAGAGGAGAGACCAGATCGGCCAGCTCCTCCTCCGCCCGGCGCTTCTCTTCCAATGCCCTCTCCAGGGATCTTTTCAGCTCCTCAGCCCGCCTTCCCTCATCGCTCCTGGCGTGCCTGCTCGCCTCCTCTTCCAGGGAAGAGAGAAGGGATTTCAGATCCTTTTGCCGGGCCTCATCCTGCAAGACCTTGGCCTCCAGATCCCTGAGGCGGGGCAGCTCCTCTTGCAGCCTGCCCACAAGATCACGGATGTACCAGCCCTCCTCGGACAGCTTTCTCTTCTTGCCTATCTCCTGCTCCAGATCCACAAGCAGGCGGCTGATCTCAGTTAGATCGGAGTTGATGCGCTCTATATTCTTGGGAAAGATGGAGGCCACATACCTCTGGGCTCGGGCGAAGGTGGTGGCCGTCCTCTCCAGGCCCTTGAGAGCAGCCCAATGATGCTGGAATGCGCTATCCGGGTCTCTTTTCCGGGGCGGCTCCAGCTTTTCAGAGAGAGATGAAAGCTGCTTGGCCACCTCACCGCGTGCCGCCAGGCCGGCCCGCAGCAGCTT
>NOLC01000199.1 GCA_002256595.1 Methanosaeta sp. NSP1
TGGGCCTCTTATTCTGGAGGTCCTTTGCCCAGTGGCTGGGTGGAATGGGCATCATCCTCCTGTTCGTGGCCATACTGCCCCGCCTGGGAGTGGCAGGTCGCCAGCTCTACCGGGCCGAGGTGCCCGGTCCGGAAAAGGATGCTCTGACTCCGAGGATCAAGCAGACGGCTCGGGTGCTCTGGGTGGTTTATATCCTCTTGACCGTGGCCGAGGTGGTGATGCTTTACCTGGCCAAGATGCCCCTATTCGACTCTTTATGCAATACATTCGCCTCCATGGCCACAGGAGGATTCTCTCCCCAGGCATCGAACATCATGGCCTATGGAAGCTGGAAAATCGATGCCATAATCACATTATTCTGTTTCCTGGCCGGGGCGAACTTCGCCCTGCACTACAGGATGCTCAGCTCCGACCGAAGAGCTATCTTCAAGGATCCTGAGTTTAAGTTTTACAGCCTGATAGTCTTAGCCGCCACGGCAACCGTAATTCTCTGGGGTGGCCTGGAAGGAGATATATTCCGGTGGTCACCATCATGACCACCACAGGATTTGTCACCACTGATTTTGATCAGTGGACTGCGGCAGGCAAATATGTCCTCCTTCTGCTCATGATCATCGGAGCCTGCGCCGGCTCCACCGGTGGAGCCATAAAGGTGGTGAGGATACTTCTGGTCTTAAAGAGCGGATACAGAGAGCTGCGCCATTTGCTTCACCCCAAAGCTGTCATTCCCGTGCGGCTGGGAAGCACGACGGTCAAGGATGAAATGCTTCGGCCCAGCAACATATTTGTGGCCATGTATATCATCATCTTCGCCCAGGCCTCGCTTCTCCTGGCCATCATCTCCTACCACGATCCGCGCATGACCATTGAGACCATACTTTCCGCTGTGGCCACCACTCTGGGCAATGTGGGGCCGGGCTTCGGCATGATCGGGCCCACATTGAGCTTTGCCGAGATTCATCCGGCGGCAAAGATGCTGCTCTTCTTTTGCATGTGGATCGGCAGGCTGGAGATAGTGACCGCGCTGGTAATGATTGTGCCGGAGTTCTGGAAAAAGTGAATTAATTTTGCAGCATTCTGCAGTCCGCCCTTGCCTGCGCTTTACTCCTGCCCGGCGCCCCAGCAGACGACATCCTCCGGCCGTCCACGCATGGCCACCCGCCCCCGCTCCAGGAGGCAGGCAAAATCGCCCATGGCTGTCACATCCCTCAGGTCATGGGTGACTATGATGCAGGGAACGCCGCAGGCTCGAATGGTCTCTCGCAGCTCCGCTCTCATGGCCGCCTGCCGTCTGACGTCCAATGCACAAAGCGGTTCATCCAGCAGGAGAAGCTGCGGCTCTATGATCAGGGCCCTGGCCAGGGCCACCCTCTGCTTCTGGCCCCCGGATACATCAGCCGCTTTTGCCCGGCGAATCTCCCACAACCCGGCCTCCAGGAGATGCCTTTTAACCCTTTCGTCGATCTCCTCCTTCGGCGTCTTTCTGGCACGCAGTCCGAAAGCAACATTGTCATAGACGCTCATGTGGGGAAAGAGGGCATAGCTCTGAAAGACATATCCTATGCCCCGCTCCTCGGGAGGAACATCGATCCCCAGCTCGGAATCGTATAGAGCCCTTGCCTCCAGGGCGATCCTGCCCCTGTCGGGGCGGCCCAGCCCGGCTATGAGGTTGAGAAGGGTGGTCTTGCCGCAGCCGTTGTCTCCCACCAGCATCAATGTCTGGCCGCGCTTTACATCCAGCCGAAGGTGCAGATCGAAATCCCGCAGCCTCTTCTCAATATCGATCTCTAGCATCTCTTGTACACCCGCCGGGTGAGGATCTTGACCAGGACGATGACGGCAAAGGAGAAGGCAACCAGGATTATAGAGATGCATAGGGCCACATCCAGATCGCCCTGCATGGCGGTATAGATGGCCAGGGGCATGGTCTGGGTGCGGCCCTGGAAGTTTCCGGCAAACATGATGGTGGCACCGAACTCTCCCAGGGAGAGGCCCCTAACGTCCGGGCGGCGTTCTCCAAAGCCACATCCACATCCTCGAAGCTGGTCCTGGCCTGGCGGATGTAGAAGGGCGAGGAGACGAAGACCTGGGCCAGGATCACAGCCAGGGTGGTAAAGGCGATGCTGATGCCAAAGGAGCTGAGACAATGGCCTGCCAGGCCCATCCTGCCGAAGGCCATGAGCAGGGCGATGCCTGCTACCGCAGGGGGCATGATCACCGGCAGATCTATCAGCGAGTCGGCCAGCTCCTTTCCGGGATAGCTAAAGCGAGCGCTGACATAGGCTATGGGAGTGCCCATGATCACCACCACCAGGGTGGTTAGGCCGGAGGTGGTCAGGCTGAGCCGCAGGGCATCCAGGACCACCGGATCATGCAGGGCCTCTGCTATGCTTGAGAGGGGGCTTCTCAGGAAGAGGGCCAGCACCGGCAGGGCTATGAAGGCCATGGCCAGGGCCAGGAGCAGCCCCAGGCCTGCCTTGAGGGCTATATCTCTGCTGCGGGCGGGAATGGAGATTGCCCTCTGCATGCCATGATGATCCTGGTTTATCAGATCGGCAAGACCCCTCTCCCGAAAACTGCCATCCTCTGCCGGATTGGAATCCACAGTCATCTGAGCATCTCGATATTGTCTGTTGGTCTGACCACGATCATATAAAAGAAAGAGCTTCCGGTCGACCTAGACCGGAGCGAAGCCGAATTTTTCCAGCACGGCCATGCCTCTATCTGATGTAACCAGATTGACAAAATCCCGGCTCTGGGATGGATGCTTTGACTGCCCCATCACTGAGATGGGATACTCAGCTATGACATTGAACTCATCAGGTATCTCTATTTTCAATACCTTGCCCGAGAGATCCTCGCTTATGTCCGAGACATAGGCAAATCCCACATCCGCTTCACCCAAAGCCACCTTGGTCACCACATAATTGACATTGGTCTCCTGAGAGATGACATTGGCCAGGACTTTTGTCTCGTAATCCGGTCCGTAGGCGGAATTGTTGCCAAGCCCGGCTATGATCTGCAGGGCATAGTCGCCCACCGGCACATCCCTGGTTCCCATGATGATCTTGATGCCGGGCCGGGCCAGATCGTGCAGGTTATTGATCTGGGCGGGGTTGTCTTTGGGAATGATGAGAGCGATCTTGTTTTTGGCGAAGATGACCATGCTGCTGTTGTTGATCAGACCGGCGTCCCTCAAGGCGTTCAT
>NOLC01000238.1 GCA_002256595.1 Methanosaeta sp. NSP1
GCTGCATTCTGAGGCATTATGCATTCTTTTATGCCATCCTGGAACAGAGCGCCACATCCATTGCCGCTAGCTTCCGATCAAATGGTCAGTGTATATGTGCCTCCACAACTGTAGCTCTTGGTATTGGTGTAGCTGTAGCCCTGGTCATAGACCTGTATTGTATGCTGCTGATTGCCTGCAACACTGAAGCTGAATCTTCCATCAAGAGGATTGCCCTGCCCGTCTTTGCCAACGTAGGCTCCATCGGAATAGACCGAGTATCCGTTCATGGAGTTGGAAGTGATGATGACATTGGCATTGCATCCTGATCCTGAGCCTGGCGGATAGGGCGATGTCGGTACGGGTGGATAGGGTGATGTCGGTGCGGGTGGATAGGGACTGGAGGGGCCTGCTGTTCCCTGGACACAAACATAGATGTAGTTGCTCCATCCGCTGCAATAATATTGCAGGGTGTGCCAGCCGACGGTATCCCCATAAAACCACATCTTTTGCCATCCTGGGTACGGTATGTAAGCCAGATAGCTGGATACAAGCCTTCCATCGGGGTACCATTCATAGATGTATAGGGGTCCAGTGCCTCTTACATCCATCCACATCTCAAGCCACTGGCCGAAGTAACAGCCCGCGGTAGTGGATGGGTAGTAGGGAATGTACAGGTAATTGGGCGCAGCCACACCTTGAGGGACGACCATCTCCGTGCTGGTAGAGGTAGCTGTGGCTTTGACCTCGGGAGCGGCAGCAGTGGCCTGGAGCTGGCTGGTGGACATCAATGTCCCGTCGCTCTCTGATGCAGGAGGTGCCTGCGTGCTTGCAGAGGGATCGGGAGGAGTCAGCCCCAGAGATTCGGGACTGGGGGGAGTGGTGGGTTCCGGCTGGGCCCATGCGGCGGAGCACATGAGTATCAGCATCAGTGAAAGGGCTAGAATTCTTTTCATATTAAAGCCTCATGAATTCTTTTAACATCATCCATTTCTTCATTCTTAATCTACATTTCATGGAATCTCTCTGGTTTCATGGCAATGATTGCATCAGCCAGAGAATCGGCCATGATGATGGCTCGCTCTTCTATTCGGTCAAAGGTGTCTATGGATGCATTGTGATCGCGGCCTAGCATCTGTATGGTCTCATCCTTTGTGAGATTGAGAAGGTTATACCACATAGCCTTTCTCGCCTCCGGAGAGAGCCCTGAAACTGCTGAACTCTCAAGAAGAGAAACTTCATCGGCATTCTTAAACCATCTCTGGACAGCGCTATTCAGTGCGTTTTCATCTCTGTCCCGGGTGGCGTTTACAAATTCCACTGTGATTTTCATCTGCTTATTGAGAAGATCTCCGTACTTGTCTGACTTGTCCGGCCCAAAATACGGCCTGAGGGTCTCGATCATGTCTTTGGAGTTTCTCAGAAGCCTCTTGAGTATGAAATCACTCTCATCCGAACCCTGGATCAGGGAAGAGATTGCCATCCTGGTCCAGAAGACTTGCTCGAGCGAGAGGGTTCGAAGCTGGAGCAGTAGGCTTCCTTCCTGTTCAGTCAATACTCTGTCCGTTTGGTTGAGCTGTCCGACAATCAGAGGCTTTAATTCATCGGTGAGGCTTCCTCCCAGAGAACATACCCCGGAAGATGCCGTCAGCATCAATGCCATCAAGCTCAAGATTATCGGTCTCATAACGCTTGTGCTCTTCTTCAATTTAGTGCTGCTTTTGGATCTCATTTTCTTTCCTCCTCAGATTAGTTTTTATAAAGATAAAGTGAGGGTAGCCCGGCTTGGGCTACCGCAACGATTACCTGCCAGTTCAAGGCTGGAGTTCGATCTCTCCCGGCCGCCAGGTCTTGTCAAACCACGGTTCCAGCGGACTGTAAAGGCGCAGGATGGTGTTCCATCCCTTGCCCGGCACGGTCTGAATCCAGTTTGCCTTGTGCGCTGGAGCCTTCGGACCAAAATAGACGTCCACCGATCCATCCGCATTGACCACCAGGTCTTCTTGCTGGCTGCTGATGCTCGGAAACTGCTGGTCGGTCTGCAGCATCGAACGAGTCTGGTTGTCGTAAAGGATCACCGACCAGAAGTTCTTGACCGGGATATGGGGAGGCAGATGCAGTTTGTACATCTTGCCGCCATCGAGGGGTTCACCCTTCGAATCAATAGCCGCCCAGGCGTACTGCGAGCCCTCGCCAACCATCTTCGCCTCCATGGCCGGTGTAACTCCCGTGGCCATGAAGAAGAAAAAGATGGAGCCGTCAAGGTTCATGACCCCGGGCTGCGACTCAAAATTAATCCCGCCGAGATAGGGCAGACGCCAGGCACTGTTCTCGTAATAGAAGTCTTCCTTTTGCCGAATGCGGTAGGAAATTGCCCGAGCCGTGGCGTCGCCCACAGCCGCAGCCTCGGTGAGGATCTTCTTCATCCGGGCATCTGGCGCGAAGGGCTTGCCTTTCTCCATGCCTATCGAGGCATAGAATCCCAGCCTGATGGGATCAAGGGACTCGGCTGGCTCCTCCTGCACCGCCTGGTTGAGCAGTTCCCAGAAGGCATAATCTCCCGGAGCCACGGTACAGAAATCCCTGCCGGAGACGTTCACGAATTTCATGGCCGGGGGATTGGAGGCATCGGCCAGGCCATAGACCTTGGTGTGCTTTTTCACCAGATCAACACCCGGCTTGGGATCGCCGTCCACTACGAAGCTTCGCCATGGGGCCCAGAGGCTGAAAGTCGGAGAATGCACAACGAAATAGCCGTCCGGGATGTCTCCCTTGTAGCCTGGGGGCAGGATCAGGAACTTGCCGCCCGCACCCTTGTCCGGACCCGTGAACCCGATATCTTCGACCCATCGGTACCACATATCGTCCAGGGCACCGAGAACTTTAGGCGGGGCTTCGAGCACCACCGGGCCGCCGCGCAGATCGAGCCACATCCAGCTATAGGGGGTTTGTGTATTTGGAGTCAGGAAGATGGACCTCGAATCCATCCTATTCTCGAAGATCGGCACAGTGGTGTTGGCCGGTCCCAGCTTGAGAATCTCATTTCGGTTTGCCACCTGGTTTACGGCCGGGATTGCCAGCAGATAGGCCTGCACGGCTCGCTGGAAGTCCAGGTTGTCGTAGAGCTTCTCCACGCTGGCTGCATCCGGGAAGCCATCGAAAAAGTTGAGCGTTCCTATACGTGTCTCCACCCTGTCCGGCGACTCGATGCCCGGCGGGACGGTTGTGCTCATCTTCATCTTAGGGCTGCTTTTAGATGTCATCTTCTTTTCCTTCTCCTGTTAATTAATCATAAAGTGAAGGTAGCCCCGGTCTTGGGCTACCCTATTTCATTTCGGCTTTACTATTCCAGATAGGCTCATCTGCCACGTCTAGGGCGAACAACATCATCCTCTCTGCGCTCTTCCTTCTGCTCCATGCGGAGTTCTCTGAGGATAGCTGCGTTTATGGTGAATTCATTGGATGCTTTGGCCAGGTTGTTGTAATCTTCTTTAACCAGGTCCTTGAAGTTGACCCAGTCGATCTCATCCGCATTTGCTCTGTCCATGGAGACTGCCACCGCATCATCGACCTTGCTCTGGCCGTATGAGTCGGTAAAGCTCCATTGTTGAGCAACGGTAACGTTTTCGACTGTGGAATCCTTGAAAAGTTCCGACATGGCATAAACGCTGTTACCAGCAGCTTGCTCTACTATCCCCTTTTCATCCAAGACGCTATCGCTCGGGGGACATACTATTTCCACCTGCTTGCCGCCTCCCACATCAGTTACTTCGACCTTAATGTCGGTAAGATCAACTGAATAATCACTGTCTTTTACTCCATCCAGCAAATCGGTGACAGATTCAACAGTCAGGCCTCTCCGCTCAGAAAGCGACTTGGCTGCAGATCTATCCTCAGTTGCAGATCCGTCCTCAGTTGCGGATCCATCCTCTCCTTTCTCCGTGCATCCACAAGCCAGCAGGATTATGGCCATACATGAAATGAAGAGCAGTTTTCTTTGATTGTTCATTCTTTATTCCTCCTTGAAACAGGTTCATGCTTCCGCGCCTGCACCCTATCCTTATTCGCAGCTAAGTGCAAATCTTCTGTTTTTTATCCCATCAAAAATTGACGGTAGCCAAGGTCTTGGACTACCGCAGGGAAATTGGTTTACTGACGGGTCATGGCAACCTTCATCTCGGCTTCGCTATCCTGAATCAGCTCTCCGGACAGGTCAAGGGTGACGCGCTCGATAGTCCCGGTGAAGGGGAAGGTACCTTTG
>NOLC01000171.1 GCA_002256595.1 Methanosaeta sp. NSP1
AAGACATCCACCCCGTCCATCTGCTCTTGCCTGGGCAGTTGCCCGTCCCCAGGCGTAAAGACAGAGACGCTCTGGCCCAAAGCAGCCATACCTCTCGATATCTCATCCACATACACCCCCAGTCCGCCATAGACACGAGGTGGAAATTCCAGGCTCAAATAGGCAATTCTCATGATTTTATACCTCCCTTTCCAGCTAGGCCACCAGGTTCCTGTAATACTCCAAAACCGGCTCCTTCCAGCCGAACTGCCTGGCCAGGGAGAAGGACTCCTCGCAGAGCAGCCGGTATTTGACCTCATCGTCGAGATAGGTCCATGTAAAATAATCCAGGGCCAGAGCATAATCCAGCACCGTCTCCTGGGGCTGGGCGTCGATGTTGTCCACAATCACTACCCCGCCCAGTCCGGGCACGCGGTGCTTGATCTTCTTCAGGGCATCGCTGTATCCCGCAGCCCGGCTGACGATGCTGGGTGTTCCCTCCCGGCCGGCCTCGAGAGCAGTGAGAAGGAAGGGCTCATACTGAGAGGGGAATATTCCTGCCACGCAGCCGGCCATGATCTCATCGGCAGACATGCCCAGACCTCCGTCGTCCGGTCCCACCCACTGAGGATAGAGTAGCGCCGCCACCATCCTCCCTCCGGATATCAGCTCTTTCTCGTCCAACCCCCGCTCCTTGATCATATTCTCCAGACGGATCTCCTCGCCCACCAGTATCTCGGGAGTGAGATTGATGGGGAATCCATCCGGCAGCTTGTCTTTATTTTTGGGACCATGGGCAGCGATGAGGAAGCATACCACCCTGATCTCTTCGCCCCGGCGCTGGCCTGTCAGACGGTGCTTGAGCAGATGATCCTGGAGCATGAGGGCATCCAGGAGCTGATGATATCCCTTATTCTCAACCTCAATGCGGGAGATGGTGAAAACCGGAATTATGTTCTCTTTCTTAACGCACTGGCCATCGCAATACTGATAGAGGCCGTCGGATAGAAACTGCTGGATCCTGGCCCGGCATCTATCTTTTTTCTCCCAATCTATCTCTTGGGCCTCCAAATCGATTCCGTTTCTGATGACCATGCCCTTCATGCGGTAGAAGAGCATGGCCTCCTTCATGGTAGAGTCTCCCACGAAGGTTACCGTATCGGCATAACGGGCCAGACTCTCAAGGGCGGCAAAGCCGAGAGGAGTCCCAGGCTCCATCCTGTCATCGCCCTGGGTCACCTTTGCCAGGGACCTGTAGCCGGTGGTGCGACCGGGGACCGTGGCATGCAGGGTGCAGGCAGATCTCACCGGAACCCCCAGCTTCTTCAATCTGGCAGCGGCATAAAAGACCCCGAACTCATGGCAGTGCAATGAGACCCTGACCTTGGGCAGGACCGATTTGGCGAACTCGGAAACCGCCCGATCAGAGTATTTTCCTGTCGCCTCCTCTGGAGAGTGAGCTATGTATCTCACCAGCTCGGATATGGCATAAGAGAGGCTGAGGTAGTGATTGTATTCGTGGCCGTAATGAGCCCGCTCATAGTTCAATGAGTCCAGGCCGAGCAGGTTGAAGGCCTCGGTTTTGATGGCGTTGGACAGAGTCATATCCTGGTTTTTCACGCGAAGGGTGCGGGATTGATAGTAATTGGTATTGAAGAGAACATAGCCAATTGGGACGCCATCTATCATCCTTTGCGCCGTTGCCGACTCTATTCCTGCCGAATGGAGGGTGGTGAGCACCTTCTTTATCTCCGGTCCCATCTCCAGCTTCTCCATTCCGGTCAGATCGGTAATCCGGTTCTTGCCGGCGTTCCAATCCGAGCCCCAGGTGGAATAGTAGGGGCCGGCCACCAGTATATGCAGACCACTATCGATATCCTTTTGGGCCAGCAGACGTGCCATTGTGGCGGCCTCGGCATCGATCACATTCCAGATGCCGCCCATCTTGTTTGAGGCCGGGCCTGCCTCCTCTCCTGCTAAAACCATCCATCTCTCAATCATCTGGATCTACCTCTTCATTCTCTCTCAGGGATAGGGAGAAAGGGCAGATACGGAGATGCCCTCATCGGACACATCCAGGACCCGTATGGTGTTGGCGATCCTCGAGCCGCGCATCTTCATTATGTAGATGGAGCGGATCAGGTTGTTGCCTATGCGCTCCCGGCTGAGGATGGTGGCCGAGTCAGCACCGTACTCCAGAAACTGGTTGGTGCCAAAGGCAGTGCCTATGGTGACCAGAGCGGTCACGCCGCTGGCGCGGATGATCCCAAAGAGGTCGTCGGTGAGAGAGCGGATCTTAAATGGCGCCTCCACAGCCATGAAGAAGGCAGTCAGATCATCGATGAAGAGACGGTCAGGCTTTGTCTCCTCCAATTTCCTTTCCACCAGCTTCCTAAAGTTAATGAGGAAATCCACCGGGTCCACATCAATGCTCTTTTGCAGCCGGAGAACCGGATCGGTGACATCGACAATTGAGAGCTTGCCGCTATCTTCCATGGCAGAAAAGTCCCATCCAAATGAGGCCATCATCTCTCTCTTGAGGTACTCTGAACTCTCGGATGGGGTGATGATCATCCCCCGCTCGCCATTCTTGATTCCATACTGGATAAACTGGCTGGCAAAGACGGTCTTTCCTGTGCCAGAAGATCCAGTGATGGTGTTCACAGTGCCTTTGTGAAAGCCACCGCCGACCAATTCATCGTAACCGGGAATGCCCGACTTGACCCTGGAAAATTTGCTGCTTGCTGCTGCCAAAATCAACCTCTCCCTAACTGATTTTGCGCTGCGGCTTGCAGCGCAGGATGCTACTTCTTTCGAGGTGAAGGTAATTAGGTCTTTTGGTGTGGAATAAAAGGATTTAATTATAAATCTAGTAATGAGAATTCTGCGACGAGTGCATAGGATAAAGAATTCCAGCAATTGCCCAAAGAGTCTCTTCAATGATGAGATTTTTCATGCTCGGCAGCAGCATTTAAATGCATTCATCTAAATTTTCAGATTCTTTGCTCAGCTTATCATGAAGATGTGCAACTGTCTCCATATCGATTTTGCAGTAGCTAAATATGATTCCTAATACTGCCTTGGCCTTGATGGAGACGGGATTGTCTTCATGAAATGCCTTAAAAAAGCAATCCCGAGCTTCCTGCCAATTTCTTTCCATTAGATAGGCTCTGCCCAGACGGTAATAATATAGGTCCTTTTTGCTCTTCAATTCAGCTTCTATGTCTTCCACTTCTTCTTTCAGTTTATCTTTGGCACTCTCAGGGAGATTGCTGAAGAATTCCAGCGAATAAAGACCTGTTTTGATCATTGAAGTCTTCATAGTGGATGAGACCTGACTTTCGTGCTTTCTATAGCTGGCCAGTATCTCATCCATGGGGAAAAATTCTCCAATAAGGCTTAGCTCGAGCCATGTGGGCGCATCAACACACGGAATTCCCTTCGGTTGCTTAAATCCTCCAATGGATAGCAGTGCGCTCTTTCTGCATATTATGGTGCAGGGATGCAGGCAATTCTTAAAAAGCAATCGAACCAATGTCTGTTCTCTTGACAGGCCGATGAAGGGTTTCATATCTTTGGGCAAAACCGCCAAAAGATTTCCCTGGCTATCAACTATCTCCGCTTTTCCCCAGCTCAAAACCGCCTCAATGCCTGCAAATGCTTTTATCTGGATTTCCAGCTTATTGGGCGGCCAGAAATCATCTCCTTCAAGTATGGCGATATAATCGCCATTTGAGAGCTGCAGAGCTTGGTTGTAGGCTTCGCTGAGCCTCCATATGCCTTTGTGTTCTTGCCTGATATATTTAATTCTATCATCATTATATTTCAGGATGATTTCTCCGGTTTGATCGCTTGATCCGTCGTCGATAATAATTTGCTCCCAGGCGACATATGTCTGGGCAAGGACGCTCTCAATGCATTGAGCTATAAAATTCTCATGATTATAGGTTGGAGTAATAATTGAGACCAGAGGCGTGCATTCCATTATATCGACATTCATTTCTGTGGTGGATATAAGTCTTTTCTACCGGTCTAAAATGCTCTTCATCCGGTTTTTGGCATTGGATTTCGGCCTTTAACTTCCGGACAATCATCCCCGAGCTGAAGGTAGGGGCATTCGTGACTCTGCGCGCACCCAATGTAATAAATCCATGTGTGAATCTCTCAAGAAGAACTGTTCAGGATAGCTCTTGGTCTTGAAAAGCCGTGGTATATCAAGGCGATCGAGTTTAAAGTTGAAGAAAAACAGTTGGACTCTT
>NOLC01000035.1 GCA_002256595.1 Methanosaeta sp. NSP1
ATGCCTGCGATGTCTGTAAGATTCATCAGTGGCTGGAATAGAAAAAGTATATTTAAAGGTTTCCGGATCATCAGGCAAAGTGCAGCGCCCTGAAATCATTTCGCGCCCGGTGGAGTTTAATAGATGCTAATTTATTCATAAAACTTTCTCAATAAAAAAACGAGACTATGCGTTTGTATTCTTAAAAATCGCTCTGATTTTCCGTTTGTCTGAGGATGCTTTATCCTGGCCGATACCGGCTTGATGCCCTATCTTTCCAGGCGATCTCTGAATTCGCTATTCTTTGGGCGCCGAATCCGCTTCCATGATCTCCTTGTATCTCTAAGCAATCAGATGAACTGCCAGTAGATCAGAGGAGCCAGAGCCAGCAGAGCCAGGCCTGTGCGGACTCATGCCCAGGGCGATGCCGCCACCCAGGAGAAGAATGGGCAGGACCACGCCGAGATTGAAGAAGAAGAGATAGGTCGCACCCTCCAGATAGCTGCTGGCGGAGAAGAGATCGAGTATCGCGAGGTAGATGGCCCCGACGCAGGGCGCTTTGACCAGGGAGAAGAGGGCACCGATCAGGAAGTAGGAGCGGTATCGTCCTCCCTCCACCCCGGCCTGGAAGTAGGGCAGAGCCCAGTCGGTGCGGAATATGGAAGACCTCCCCTGCCGCAGGCGCAAGCCGTCCCAGATCTGGGACAGGCCGGCCAGCAGAAGAAATAGGGTCAAGATATAGCGGAAGGCATCTGCCACAGCCTTCGTCTCCAGCAGACGCTGCATGCCCAGGCCGAAGAGAAAGTACATGGCGAATATGCCTGCCGAGAAGAAGGCCACCATCATCAGAAGATCCCGCTTCTTGCCTCCTGTAGAGAGGACTGATGCCGCCAGGAAGACCAGTATTCCCAGCAGGCAGGGATTGAATCCAGCCACCAGGCCAGCGCCCAGAACCATAGATATGCTGTAGGCGGAGATCTGCCTCAGATTGATATCCGATGCGGAGATGGCGCCGGCCGGGCTGCTCTTGTTTTCAGGACGGCTGGGGAGGCTTATTGAAGGGGAGACTGGCTGGCTCAGGTTAGCCAGAGAGCTTCTGATGAGCCTCTCCAGCAGAGCATCGTCTTTCTCATAATCCCTGTAGTCTATCACCTCACTGCCGATGATGATGGAAGGCACATCCCTGGAGCCATACTGCTTGATGATGCGATGCCCCTCATCGGAATAATAGTAATGGCCACTGACATTGAGGGGTATATCCTCCCCCACCTTTTCCAGGACTCTCTCTGCGGCAGCGCATTTGGTGCAGCCTGGCGATTCTATGAAGAGTACCTCAGCCCCACCGCCTCGTTCTGCCGTACCCAGGCAGGGCAAAGCTGCGCCATATAGAAGGATAAGTGCCAGGGCCAGTCTGGCGGCAAGGGTCTTGTTTAACAGACGCATCAGCTACCTAGGATGCTGAAGAGGTATAAAATCCCCATGATGCTCATGCTGGAAAAAAAATCTTCTGAGGCAGAAAGGCGAGAGGAAGTCTATTCTTCCCTCCCTGCCATTTCATTCGCCCCATGGCATTCTACTCTGCAGTGACATAGACCAGTTTCGGCCCCACTGCCTCTGAATCGCCGGAAGAGATGGCCACGGTAGCGTCATCCTCGGCCACTAAAACTATGGAGTAAGGACAGCCTTCGGTGCAGGTCTCCACCGCCTTCTTTATGATCTTGCTCACATCAAAGGTATAGCTTCCGGCCTTGTTTATCTCCACAGCATCCGAGGAAGCCCCTTCATCATAATCACCTTTGTCGGACCAGGTAGCTGTATCAAAAGTTGCGCCATGCAGGAAGTAAGCAATTACCTTGCCGGGCCGGTCCACCTGGGACGCTTCGACGGTTAAGGTTGCAGAGTCGATCTGCTCCGGATCGAATATGCCCTGCGATCCCAGTATGTTGATGAAGCTGAGATAGATCTCTTTGGTCGGCTCTCCGCCCTGGGAGGCCGCCCAGAGCAGATCGCTATCAGAATAGCTCTGGCTGGCATTATCTGCATCCACATAGGTATCAACGTCCATCTCTGCGGTGAAGCTTCCCGCAGCGGCTGAGACCGCTAAGAGCAGGAAGATGCCGAATACTGCATACAAATATCTCAATTGAATTCCTCCACAAGGTTTGATGTAATCGAACAAATCAAAAGGCTTACGATCATATGTATCTTATGTAAGGCTGAAAGGGGATACATGAAGAATGAGCTTAAATCTGCATGTCCTACGTTAGATTTATTAACCTCATTGCAGCTTGAAGGAAGGTGGATCTCTTGAGAAATACGTCCTTTTGCATCCTTTTGGCAGCCCTGCTCATATCAACCCTGGCAGATGGCGCGACGCTAAAGGTAAGCTCGGATCTGCAGTCTGCCATCGATGCCGCCTCAAGCGGCGATACTCTGGAGGTTGCTGCCGGCATATACGATAAGATCACGCTGGAAAAGAGCCTCAATCTCCTGGGAACAGGTGCTGTGATCAGGGCCGGAGGCAGGGACGCCTGCATAAGCATAAATGCCGATGGGGTGAACATCTCCGGCTTTCTGGTTGAGAACGGCTTTTATGGAATCAAGCTGGACCATGTCCGAAGATGCAGGATAAGCAATAACACCGTCATCCACTGCGCCCAGCCCGGCATAGCTCTGCTTTATTCCGATGGAAATATAATCGCCGGCAACAATGCCAGCTTTAACGGCATAGTGGGAGAGGGCTGGTACGGCATATACCTCTCCAACTCCAACGAAAACCTCATCACCGACAATGTGGCTTATGGCAACGGAGCCTATGGCATAAACCTCTTTCCTTCCTGCAGCAACAATACCATCACAGGAAACAGGCTACAGGGGAATATGTACGGCCTCTATATGTTCAGGGATTGCGGCGGCAATATCATTCAAAACAACGATATGTCAGGGAACACCAACTCCGGCCTTGATCTGCGCTTCAACTGCAACGGCAATACCATCGCAAACAACAGCATTGAGAATAACGCCGTAGCCGGTATCACATTGATGGAGAACTCAGGCGGCAATACCATCACCGGAAATGAGATTAATTACAATAGCCGCTACGGCCTGCAGATCCAGAGCCGCTCTGAGGGCAATACAATAGCCTTCAACAACATCTCCTGGAGCCAGACGGGAATATTCCTGGAATCGGGAGACAACAGCATTTACGGCAATCGCATTATCGAGAATACCATTCAGGCCGACGATCGCGGCGGCAACATCTGGAATAGGGAATACCCCCTGGGTGGAAACCTCTGGAGCGATTACATCGGCCAGGACGAGATGAAGGGCTCCGGCCAGGATGTGCCCGGCCAGGACGGATTTGGGGATAAGCCCTATCCCGTCAGTCCGACCTCCAGGGACAGGTATCCCATTATGGGCGGCCAGATCAAGCAGATCTCCCTATTGAGCCAGGAGATCGATCCATCTGATCTGAGGGTGGGCGACAGCATCGATATCAAGGTCGATCTGCAATCGCGTTATCCTCTGTTGCAGGTTGTAGCTCGCGCCTATCAGAATTCAGAGCAGGCCCAGGGGTACTGCCGGCTGGTCAAGTCCGACGGCATCTATAGGGGCTCATTTTCCACAGCGCTATTGCTTCCGGGATCATATGATCTGGTGCTGGTGGCAAAGGACCAGCGGGGCAATGAGCTTGAAGAGAGTCTGGGCCAGATCAAGGTCAAAGCCAGAAGCGGCTTTGCTACATAGATATTCATATTTATCAGCGTATGGCATATAAAAAGGGGAGACAATGAAACATTTGAGATTGTATCTTAGCTCCTTTTCTTGGGGAGCGGTCACATTAGCCCTATTGGCGCTATTGGTTCTGGCAAATGGAGCATCTGCAGGAGAAGCCTTTTGCGAGGCCTGCCAGGGTGGCGGGGGATGGGATCCCATGGCCAAGCTGGACGAGATCGGCAATCCAGACGCCGCAGAGAAAGAGGCGGTCATGCCCGGCCTGAGCACAGCCCAGAAGAACCGGGTAGGGGTCTGGAATAAGCCCCTCTCCGGCTTTGAGGGATCCAATGCATCAGCTCCGGAGAGCACTGAAGATGGCAATGCCAGCCAGAGCCAGATTGTGAATAAGACTTCCCCTGCCAGGGTGGCGAAAGAAAACCAGGAGATTGTTCGGAGCGAGAGGGCACAGAGCATGATCGCCCCCCTGCAACAGACGAACGGGACCATTTATATCGACATCAGCGAGGACTCTACAGAGCACATCTCCGGCTCCATTGTCATACCATATACCGAACTGTTAAACCATACCGCAGTGCGGAGCGAAGGTGAAATAGCGGCCATTCTGGGCGGCGCCGGAATATCCCGCGACGATGCCGTAATCGTATACGGAGATTGCATGCCCTGCGGCGGAGGGCCCGCGCCTGCCACCTTCGTCTACTGGATACTGAAGTCTCTGGGACATGATAATGTGAAGCTTCTGGACGGAATGGTTGAGGACTGGACTGCGGCTGGACTGCCCACCTCCGCCAATGCCTCGGCTCTGCCGGCCAAGGTCTTCATCCCCGAGGTCAATTCCAACTTCACCGCAGATTACAGCTATGTGGAAAGCGGGCAGGCCCAGATAGTGGACGCCAGAAGCATAGAGGAGTTCGGAAACTCTTCCATTCCCGGAGCGATAAATATCCCCTACGAGAGCGTGATCTCGGGCAACAGGCTCAAGGACGAATCCATGCTGGAGCGGGTATTTGGCATACTGGACAAAGAGAGGCCGGTAGTGGTCTACACCAATACTGGCCTCAAGGCATCGGTGGTCTGGTACGCTCTGGAGCTGCTGGGCTATGATGCCAGGCTCTACTCCTATGAGAACTACTGGATAAACCAGCAGATACCCGATCAGGAAGCGGCCATCAACACCACGGCATGAATAGTATGCCTCTGCCGCCTGGCGAGAATAAAGCCAACGCCATTGCCGCCCTCCTGCTGTTGGCAGTAGTGGCGGCGGGTGCCATATCCGCCAGCAGTGCGGAAGATTCAGCTTCATCCGGGAATGCGGCAGCAATAGAGGGCCTGCCCGCATCCCGCTCCACCCCTGCAATCCACTCTATGGAGCCTCTGCAATTCGATGAATTCAATACCTCCTCCGGAGATGCTGCAAGAGGGGGGGGGACGGGGGAGAGAGATGCGGATAAATTCAGCCCTGAGCCAGCCGAATACATACCCGGAGCCATAAGCATTCCCTATACCGACTTCCTCTCGGAAAGCACTCTCAAGATGCTCCCGGAGTTGGCTGAGATCCTGAGCCAGGCCGGCATAAGCCAGGATGATGCCGTCCTTATATATGGCCAATGCCAGCCCTGCGGCGGAGGGCCATCGGCGGCCACCTATGTCTATTGGATCATGAAGCATCTCGGCCACAGCAATGTGAGCCTGATGGATGGGGGAATAGACGAATGGGTAAAGGCAGGAAAGCCGACGGCAGTCGAGGCGGCGCATCTTCTCCCTGCCAATTATACCCCCACCCTAAAGCAAGATCTCCTGGCATCATATCCCTTTGTGCGAAGCGGGGGGGCCCAGATCATAGATGCCCGGGGTGAGGCAGAATTTGAGGCTGGATCCATCCCCTCCAGCATAAATATTCCCTATGACCGGGTCTTGGACGGCAAGAGGATAAAGGATGATGCCGCCCTGAGCCGCCTGTTCTCATATCTGGACAAAGACAGGCCGGTGGTGGTCTATACCAATACCGGGGTCAAAGCATCCATGATCTGGCTGGCTTTGACCCTGCTGGACTATGATGCCTCAATATATTCCTGGAAGGATTGGCAGGCCAATTCAGCATCATCCTGACAGCGTTTGGGAAAAGGGCAAAAGTACTGGCCGCTACCGGCAAATATAAGTGTATAGAATCAATAATTGGAGTCAGACGTGAACTCCCGGTCAATTCTCCATCTTATTCTCCTGGCAGCTCTTGTGAGCCTTGCGGTTGGCATTCCGGCCCAGGACGCTCTGCAGAAAAACAAGGCCAGCATCTGGTTTGATAAGGAGTATCGATCATACTTCAATTCCAGTGCGGATGACGGTCGCCCTCCGGTTATTATGGGAGTGAGCGTCAGCCCCTCATCATTGAAAACAGGATCGCCCAGAGCCGAGATCAATGCCTATGTCCATGATGATGCCGGAATTGAAACCGTTTATGCCGAGGTGGGCAATCGCATGAACCTCATGCTCGACCTGGATCGAGACGGAAGGTTCACCGGATACTGCGGCTCCAATCTGCCACCTGCCAACTATCGTGTCACCATAGTGGCAGTGGATCGATCCGGCAACGCCGCCAAGGAAGAATCGAAGACCCTTACCATCAGAGATCCATATGACATCAACGGCAACGGCATAGAGGACAGCCTGGAAGAGCAGGGTGGCAGGGAGCAGAGGGTGATAGTTCTTCACGAAAGCAATGTTAGCAGCTCAACGTCTGCATCCGATGAATTTCGCCTCCTTCCCATATCTGCATTGACCGTGCCCTCAGACACTCTGGAGAAGATCGCCAGCAGTGAGGGAGTAAAGGCCATCTACAGGGACCAGAAGCTAAAAGTGCTGGCGCTGCCGGAGGAGGAAACCCATTCCACCTTTCAATCATCTTCTCCGGGAAGGATCGATGATCCCAGAAGCTATAAGGGCTATACGGGAAAGGGAGTAAATGTGGCCCTGATCGATACCGGTGCAGACGAGGATCATGAGGCGCTCTCAGGCAAGATCCTGGCCTTCAAGGACTTTGTAAACAACCAGACCAAAGCTTATGACGACAACGGCCACGGCACCCACTGTGCCAGCCTGATTGGCGGGCAAGATGGCATGGGCGTCGCCCCTGATACCGGGCTGGTGGTGATAAAGGTCATGGACCGGGACGGAGCCTGCTATACCTCCGATGCACTCAAGGCATTGGAATGGTGTCTGGAGAATAAGGATCTCTATAAAATTCGGATCATATCCTTTTCCGTAGGCGGTGAGAGCCCATCCGGCGGCTCCTCTCTCCTGGATGAGGCCTGCAACAGGATGGTCCAGGAGGGGCTGGTCATGTGCGTGGCGGCAGGAAACTCCGGGCCGGGAGAGGCATCCATTGTCGTCCCGGGAGAGGCAGAGAATGTGATCACAGTGGGCGCTGTGGACGAATCTGGCGCCATCTTCGACCTATCTTCGCGGGGCCCGACCGCCAGCGGCGAGATCAAGCCCGATCTGGTCACCATGGGCGTGGATATAGTCTCCGCACTGGCCGGCTCCAAGAACGATCAGAGTTCGGTGAGCGGCACATCCATGGCCGTCCCCCTGGTCTCAGGCGGTGCCGCCATACTGCTGGAGGCAGAGGGCAGCCTCTCCCCTCCTGATGTGAAGAGGATTCTGCTGAAGACGGCAGATGACCTGGGTGCATCAGGCCAGGACAACACCTTCGGATATGGGGCTCTTAATCTGACTGCATCCCTGCACAGCCTCAATAAAGATCGATCAAGGCTATCCTCGCCTGCTTTGGGAGATGTCGACTTAAACCGGGAGTATGCGGTGGTAGGCGAGCCGGTCATGATCGAAGCGGAGGGAATGGGTGAGGTCAGAAGCATCAATGCCAATATCATCGGTCCGGACAGAAATATGGAGATACCCATGGACGACTTCGACGGCAACAGAATATTCTCTGCCCGCTGGGAGACCAGCTTTTGGACCCCGGGCGATTACCAGATCAATGTCGACCTTCTGGGGGCATTTGGAGAGTCCGACCACAAGACGGTCCCTTTCCGGCTGCTGAAGACGGGGTGAGGCTGGTTTGCCAATAGACGGTCTTTTTCCCTGGCAGGAGATCTCCCGCATGGGCCAAAAGCTGATCAATGCCGGCCTTACCAGCTCCCGGTTCGGAAACATCAGCCTGCTGCTAAACAATAAGATCTTTATAACCTGCACCGGCAGCATGCTGGATGAGCTGGATGAAAACTGCGTGGTGGGTGTGGAGCTCGAAGGCTGCTGTCCAGAGGATGCCATAGCCAGCAGTGAGACCTGCGTCCACCGGGCAGTCTACCGGTTCACCTCTCATGAGGCAATAATTCATACCCATTCCCCTTACGCCGTGGCTGCATCTCTCCTGGAAGCGAAGGAGGTCCTGCCGCTGGACAGCGAGGGCAGGATATTCCTGGGACCTATGCCCATCGTCTCTGGCAGCTTTGGAAGCAATGAACTGGCTGAATCTGTGTCTTCGGCCCTGCAGGATCATAAAGCCTGCATTGCTCGCGGGCATGGCGTCTTTGCTGCCGGCAGGAGTCTGAAAGAAGCATATACAGCGGCGGCTATGGCGGAGCATAGCGCTCAGATAGGTTACCTGGTGAAATCCTATTGCTGCGAGGCTCAGGGGATCGATGGGGCCAGATAAACCAATTCTCCATCCTTGCCAGTCAGACAGGGATGGGGGAAAAATTTATATCTTCACCATTTCTTCATTAATTAGAGCGGGTAATCCTAGTTTTTGAGATCCACACTGAACCCCCACTCTCCTACCCGCTCACTTAAAAATTTCCTTGTTTAATATCTACCTAATTGGATTCCGGAGCTATTCAAAAATGAATAGAGCTTTAAGGTAATCTCCGAGAGCACCCCCAAAATCTTTGTTCTCCTTCTCATTGAGGTAGCTCTAAATGGTCTCGAAGCTGGCATCTTCTGGGAAGTCCGCCTCCATCTTGCTGCACATAGAGCTTGTCTACAGCCGGCAGGATTCTGTCCCGCTCCTTCTCGGCGTCCAGGGGAGCGCAGCTCTGATCCTGGGGAGCCGATACTATGACCAGCATGCACATCACCGATTCCAGTGGTGCAGACTGTACCCGTTTCATCCTGGAGGTATGCAGGGAAGAAGTCCGACAGGAGGGTATTAAGGAGAAGAGATGAAACCAGGATCGAGGAAAATGAGGATTACATTAAAAGGACTGGTATCAGCAAAGGAAGGCTAAATGTCTCTCTTTCACATCACCCGCGAATCTGATATCCCTCTGGTGGGGTGCATTTACTTTGGAGTGGTGGACCGGGGCAGCAGTCTCCTGCAGATCCGGCCTAGCTGCGGCTGTAACTTAAGCTGCCCCTTCTGCTCTGTTGATGCCGGGCCGCATTCGAAGTCGCGCGTAACGGACTATCAGGTGGAGCTGGACTATCTTATGGAAGCGGTGCAGGAGATAGCTCCCTTCAAGGGTCCGGGGGTGGAGTGCCACATCGACTCTCCAGGCGAGCCCATGCTCTATCCTGATATAGCGGAGCTGGTTAGCCGACTCAAGCAGATAAAAGAGGTATCCTCTGTCTCAATGCAGAGCAACGGCAGCCTTCTCTCGGAGAAGAAGATCAAAGAGCTGGAAGAAGCTGGTCTGGATCGAATCAACCTCTCCATTCATTCTCTGGAGCCGGAGAAGGCCGCTTTCCTGTCTGGATCGTCCTGGTTTGACATCGAGAAGATAAAGGGGACAGCGAAGCAGATCGCTGAAAGCAATATCGACCTGCTCATTGCGCCGGTATATATTCCCGGCATAAACGACCAAGATATCCCGGAGCTGATCCGCTTTGCTCTGGATGTGGGGGCGGGAAAGAGATGGCCGCCCTTAGGAATCCAGAAGTTCGAGCACTACCGGCTGGGCAGGTGTCCGGGAAAGGTCCGGGCCCAGAACTGGTGGCATTTTTATAATCGCAGCATGGCCGGCTGGGAGAAAGAGTTCTCCATATCCCTGCGCCTGCGTCCCCAGGATTTCGCCATCGAGAAGCGTCCCATGATCCCCACCGTCCTGGAGAAGAAAGAGAAAATCTGGGTGGATATCCGTGCCCCGGGCTGGGTGCGGGGCGAGATGCTGGGCGTAGCCAAAAACCGGGTGGTCTCGGTGATGGACTGCCCCGTGCCGCAAGGCCGGGTTCGGGTGCAGATAGTGAGCAACAAGCACAACATCTATGTGGCCGTGCCCTGCTGATGTCCGAAGAAAATTGGGTGGGGAAAAGCTTAACAGATAAAGGAACAAGGCATCAGGACGTGCCCGATGTCAGTTTGATCATCCCCACCAGAAATGAAGCCGAGACCATCTGCCAGTGCATCGAAAGAGCCCAGCAGGTCTTGGCCAGGATGGGGCTGGAAGGCGAGATCCTGGTTTCAGACAGCTCGACGGATAATACTCCCGAGCTAGCCCGCTCCTGCGGAGCTAAGGTGATAAATCCGAATAAGCTCGGATATGGAAACGCCTACCTGGCCGGGTTTGATCAGGCCCAGGGCGACTATATCGTTATGATGGACGGGGATCTGACCTACGATCCTTTGGATATGGAGAGCATGCTCTCCCTCCTGCAAAGCAGGAGGTGCGACCTGGTAATGGGCTCAAGGCTTAAAGGCGAGATACTGCCGGGGGCAATGCCCGCCCTTCATCGCTATGTAGGCAATCCGGTCCTGACCTGGATACTGAATATGCTCTTTTCCACCAGCATTTCCGATGCCCACTGCGGCATGCGGGCCATGAGCAGACCGGCCCTAAAGAGCCTAAACCTCAGATCGGGTGGAATGGAATTTGCCTCCGAGATGCTGATTGAGGCGGCGGGCAAGAATTTAAGGATCTGTGAGGTGCCGATAGTCTACCATCCCCGCAAAGGCGTCTCAAAGCTCAACTCCTTCACCGATGGTTGGAGACACCTTCGTTTCATGATGCTCTATCGACCGGCACCTTTTCTCCTCTTTCCCGGCCTGCTGGCCATAATTTTAGGCCTGCTCCTGGCGGTTGCGGTATACCTGAGCGACGGCTCGAGGATGCATTCACTGATCTTGGGCGGCCTGCTGGTGATCATAGGCTATCAGATGCTTTTAGGGGGACTATATTTCAGTGCATTCGCGGCCTCTTACAGGCTGCAACGGCCGGGAAGAATGGAGCGTTTGATGAGCTACCATTCCCTGGAGAAGGAGCTGCTATTGGGCATTTTATTGCTCGCGGCAGGAGTTGCAGTCGGTGCAAAAGTTCTATTGAGCTGGGGTGCATCCGGCTTCGGAGCCCTATATGCCGCTCAGAGCGCCATGATGGCCATGATCCTATGTATCCTGGGAATTCAAACTCTGCTATCAGGGACATTCATTAGCCTGCTCTTGCTTGACAGCAGCCAGCAGGATTAGAAAAATAGGCTGCCTAGTGTAATCCATAGAGGATTCCGGCAAAATGGCTGATTGATCTGGAATATGGCTGCAGTTGCGGATGCATCCTGATCATAAAGCAGCCCGAGCCATGTGCTCTCGCGATTCGTTTATATTCATGCTGCAATCCCCAGAGCATCGCTGACAATGTCTTGGCAGGTTGCATCCGGGGTTGCATACGGGCCTGGATTTGAGGGCCTGTCTGATGAATTTGCGGCCCATGAATTCGGCTCTGCTGCTCACAAGAAGCCTAATCTTGGATCTCAGCCGTGCTTTTTCCCCGGTGTGAGCAGCCAGTCGTAGGGTATAAGATCGCTATCCGGAGGGAGGCGAAACTCGTCCGGCTCCCGGTAATCGTAGGGATGGGTGGGCACGCTGAGGAAGTAGGCAGTCTCCTCGCCCATGGCCTTGAAGCCGTGATAGACCATGGGAGGCACACTTATGAGCAGGGGATTTCGGTCACCCACAAAGAACTCGTTAACCTCCCCCTGGGTGATCGATCCATCTCTTCCGTCATAGAGAGCCACCTTCATCATGCCCTTGATGCAGGTGAAGTTATCCGTCTGCTTCTTATGGTAGTGCCAGGCCTTGACCACTCCGGGATAGGCGGTGGTGAGGTAAACCTGGCCGAAGCTGCTGAATATCTCATCATCGCAGCGCAGGATCTCCAATAGCCAGCCGCGTTCATCAGGGATTACTCTTAAATTCTTGGTCTTTACCCCATGGATCATATTCCCACCCCGTCCTTCAGACCTCCGCCCGCATTTAAATATATCTTCTCAAAGGGTCCTCTTCAAGAAGTCATACTCGTGCTGGAATACTGTTGCTATCCGATGATGATCTAGAGGATGACGAAATTGTGCAGACGCTGAAAGCAATGCAAAAGAAGGATTATCAATACCCTGAGAAAAGATATCCATCTCATGATAAATGAAGACCTCCGCCTCCTCGAAGACCAAATCTCCGCCTGCCGCCTCTGCCAGTTGGGAGAGAACAGAAATCGCGCCGTTCCCGGCAGCGGCCCCGCCCCGGCCCGGATGATGCTGGTGGGCGAGGCCCCCGGCCGGGAGGAGGACCAGAGCGGCCAGCCATTCGTGGGCCGGGGGGGCCGGCTGTTGGATGTGGCCCTGCAGCAGGCCGGGCTGAACCGCTCGGAGATATTCATCACCAGCGTCATCAAATGCCGCCCTCCCAATAACAGAAAACCAATGAAGAAGGAGATGGCCTCCTGCCTGCCCTATTTGCAGGCTCAGATGGAGATCGTCCGCCCCAAAATCGTCTGCCTCATGGGAAACACCGCTGCCGCGGCGGTCCTGGGCCGGCAGGGCATCCAATCTTTGCGCGGCCAGCTCTGGCAGGAGCGCTTTGCCGTCACCTACCATCCCGCCGCAGTCCTGAGAAACAGAAATCTCATGGCCGAGTTCGTCTCCGATCTCGAAAGATTGAATAGCCTGCAGGACCAGTGATATTTTGTTGGAGCTGGCTGATTTCAAAAGCAGCATCCATAGGAGCTTATCAGTTGTTTACCCTGACATATGACCTCTGGAGGGAGATAGTTGAAGATGTGGTCATCTCCCACCAGCCGCTTTTCGAGTCCATGCACCAGGCGGCAGAGGATCTCGACCTCACGGCCGCTCTGATCGAGGAGCTGAAGCGCCAGGAGGAGTTGCCCCTCCCCGGAGATATGGATTTCAAGCTTGTGATCGATTTTTTCCAGGACGAGATAGAGGGCTTTATCATCTTTCTGGCCGCAGAGGAGCCCCAGGAGCTTTTAGCGCGCCTGATGGCCGATGCTACAGAAGAGCGGGGTTTCTCCCTTAAGGAGATGCAGGCCTTTGAGCTGGAGCACGGCCTGAATATGCAGGAGGAGATTTTGGTGGAGATGGAGGAGACCTATGGCATCCAGGCTGAGGTGGGGGCGGACCGGCTGATCTACTACCTGGTCCTATTCGACAGCCAGGATATAGACGACAGCCGGGGCAGCGAGCTGGTCTGGCAGGAAGATGTGGAAAACTAAGGGAAATTGAGATATTTGTCCAGGAATAGCATTGGAACCGACCCGGTTCTGAGAAGAAGGCATTGGGCATAAGTCCAAATAGATATTGAGAATCTCAGGCCAAAGATCTCTAGAGCCAGAAGGATTTACGCTATGGAAGACCGAGACGACTCTATAGAAAAGAGAAAATCATCTGTAGCACTGCTATCGGTAGCTTCGAATACCGTTCTGGTGCTGCTAAAGCTCACCGTCGGCATTGTCATCGGGTCGGTTTCGGTAATATCAGAGGCAATCCATTCCAGCGTAGACCTTCTTGCTGCACTGATAGCACTATTCGCCGTCAGGACATCAGGCAAACCAGCCGACGCTGAACATCCCTTCGGCCATGGCAAGGTTGAGAATATATCAGGCACAGTTGAAGCCTTGCTTATATTCCTGGCTGCAGGCTGGATCATCTTTGAGGCAGTTAAGAAACTAATAGATCCGGAGCCTCTGGAGGAAGTCGGATGGGGTGTTGCGGTGATGATGGTATCATCTGCCGCAAATATCCTGGTGTCGAAGGCGCTGTTCAAGGTAGGAAAAGAGACTGATTCGGTTGCATTGCAGGCTGATGCCTGGCATCTTCGCACGGACGTATACACATCGGCTGGCGTTATGGCCGGACTGGCCATAATCTGGATAGGGAGAATTGTGCTGCCAGGAACCGATCTGAACTGGGTAGATCCGGTGGCAGCTATTGGAGTGGCACTGCTGATCATCAAAGCCGCCTACCAACTCACGGTTGAATCTGCCCGCGACCTCTTGGATGTAAGCCTTCCAAAAGACGAGGAGGCATGCATAAGGAAAAGGATAGCAGCCTTTGCGCCGACCATAAGAGGATTTCACAGGCTCTGCACCCGCAAGTCGGGATCCCATCGATTTGTGGAGTTCCATATGATAGTAGATCCCTCAATGACCATAGATGAATCGCATAGAATAGCAGACATGTTAACTTGCTCCATAAAGCAGCAATATCCTGGCACTACAGTCCATATCCATATCGAGCCCTGTGACTGCAACTCTACAATCGAAGGAAAATGCGATTGCCTTCTTAGCCCAGAGGACAAAGAGGTTCTGCTTGGCAAATTGCGCACAATATGAGGCCACAATATGCTTGATAAGATAATGATAGCAACAGATGGATCTGAAGCCAGCAGGCATGCTGCAAATCTAGGCATAAGCCTTGCCGAGCACTCAGGTGGGAGGATCATCGCCGTCTATGTAGTTGATATGCAGAGGATAGGCCATCTACCTGGCTATGCAACATTGCATGGTTTGAAAGAGAGCTTGCTCAACGCCATGCTCAAGGAGGGCGAAGAGGCGGTATCGTATATTGAAGAGAAGTCAAAGGATGGGGGGATCTCCTGTGATATGGTGATATTGAAAGGAGATCCAAGTGATGAGCTGCTCAGGTATTCAAAAGAACTTGGCATGGGTATCCTGGTGATAGGAAGCATTGGACGCACGGCAATCAGCAAGTTCCTTCTCGGCAGCGTGGCAGAGAAGGTGGTCAGGCACTCAGAGGTCCCAGTTATGGTTGTACCATTTAACTCTGAATGATTACCAAGGATATTTCTTAACTTCCTTATCAGGCAAGATTTATTTTAATTGAATGCCCCGCAGCTTGCTGCTTGGGTGCGCTGTTTGAAGATTGAAACGCCCGGCATCCGCTAGTTTGCCTTTACTTTCCATCAACCCACACTCCCATGCATGCTTTTTCGATTATAAAGGGCATTCTGCCATAGCTCAGGCATCTACAGACCCAGCCTGGCATACTCCTTGGCCCAGTAGGTGATGATCAGATCCGCCCCTGCTCTTTTGATGCAGGTGAGCGACTCCAGGAAGGCCGCCCGCTCATCCAACCAGCCGTTCTTGGCCGCAGCGGCGATCATGGCATACTCACCCGAGACCTGATAGGCGGCTGTGGGCATGCCGAACATATCCTTTACTGCCCGCAGCACATCCAGGTAGGGCATTGCCGGCTTGACCATGACCATATCCGCCCCCTCCTCGATATCCAGTTGCACCTCCCAGAGGGCCTCGGCGAAGTTGGCCGGATTCATCTGGTAGCCCTTGCGGTCGCCCCAGGCATAGCCTGACTCCGCCGCCTCCCGGAAGGGTCCGTAGAATGTGGAGGCATACTTGGCAGCATAGGAGAGTATGGGCGTATCCATGTATCCGTCCACGTCCAGAGCCGCCCGTATGGCCCGCACCATATGATCCATCATCCCAGAAGGAGCCACAATGTCCGCTCCTGCCGCGGCATGGCTCACAGCCGTCTCGCCCAGGATGGGCAGGGTCTCATCATTGAGAACCTTCTCTCCCCGCACCAGGCCGCAGTGGCCGTGGCTGGTGTACTCGCAGAGGCACAGATCGGTTATCACTACCAGGCCGGTATTCTCCTTGATCGCCGCCACAGCCTTCTGGATTATGCCCTGCGGGTCGTAGGCTCCCGAGCCGCTCTCGTCCTTGCAAGCCGGCAGCCCGAAGAGGAGCACGGCGGGAATCCCCAGGTCCTCCAGAGCCCCCGCCTCGGCGGCCAGGCTCTCCAGGCTCTGGCGGAACTGGCCGGGCATGGAGTCAATGGCTCGGGGCTCGGATGCCCTCTCATCCACAAATATGGGCTGCACCAGATTGCGGCAGGACAGGCTATTCTCCGCCACCATATCCCTGATCTTCGGCGCTCTAAGCCGCCTCATTCGCCTCATTTATCGTCCTCCAGATGGAATAGATGATTGACAGCTTCAAGGACAGCAGTGTCGCCCTCCTCCGCAGCCCTCTTGAGGGCCTTGGTGGGCTCGGAGAAGAGCTTGTTGACAATGGAGTGGCTCATATCAGCCAGCACCTTCTGCTCTATCTCACCCAGGGTATGCCGGGCGGAGAGCTTGTTCATGGCCCGCCGCACTTCCAGGTCCTTGATCTCCTGGGCCTGGGAGTAGAGTTTGGCTAAAAGCTCCTCGGCTTGCTTTCGCTTGTACTTGGCCAGCAGAAGACCCATCTCCTCGGCTATGATCTCCTCCACCCGGTTGGCCTGCTCCATCCTCTGCATCATATTCTCGTTGCTGATATTCTTCAGGCTGTCGATATTGTGCAGCTCCACCCTGGGGAGCTCTCCCGCCGCCTCGTCCACGTCCCTGGGATTGGCGATGTCGATGATCAGAAGCTTGTTGTCCCGCCCCTGTATGGCCTTTTCTATATCCTCCTTGAGCAGGATATAGTGCGGCGCTGATGTGGCGCTGATGACCACATCCGCAGTCTTGAGCCTCTCTTTCATCTCCTCAAAGGGCACCGCCTCAGCACCCAGACAGCCGGCCAGGCATTCGGCAGAGCTGAGGGTTCGATTGGTCACAGCCAGACAGACGGGCCCTCTGGCCAGGAGGGCCCGAGAGATCAGCTCTCCTGTCTCCCCGGCTCCTATGACCAGCACCGACTTGTCCTTGAGGTCCCCCAGGATCTCCTCGGCCAGATCCACCGCCGCCGATCCCACCGAGACCGAGCGCTCATTGATGCTGGTCTCCTTTCGGACCCGCTTTCCTACGGCGATGGCTTTCCTGAATGCCGTCTCCAGCATCCATCCCGTGGTCCCGGCCTTGGATGCCATCTGCATCAGCTCCTTCATCTGGCCCAGGATCTGGTCCTCGCCTATGATCATGGACTCCAGGCCGGATGCCAGGCGCAGGAGGTGGAGCAGGGATTCGTTATGATCATGAAAATCGATGATGCGAGATGAGACGCGGGCCTTCTTGGCCAGATCGAATAGAACCTTCTCCCCCCTCTGGCTTACGATATAAATCTCGACCCGGTTGCAGGTCTTGAGCACGGCGCACTCTTCCACCTTGTCCTGTGAGGCCACCCACTTTAGGAGAGTGGGCACATCTCCGTGCCAGGACCTCTCAATCTCGTCGATCGAGGCCTTGCGGTGGGTCACCAGCATCGAGGCTATCTCGCTCATCAGGGCGGATATGTGAGCGGGCTCTGATATAGGCCTTTTCGTAGGAGAGATCAAGAAGCCTCCATACCTCCCGGTCCTCCAGTATCCGCCTGATGGCCGCAGCCCGATCCCTCTGCAATGGGATCCTCGCCTTGCTCTCCTGGCGAATAGAAGAGAGCAGCCTTGCCATCTCCGATATGTTCTCTCCGAGCTGCTCTTCCAGCCTCAGGCGCAGGTACCGGCTCAGGGCAGGAATCTGGGTGGATATGGCAATGGAGACTGTGCCGCGGCGGAGGATGGAGGGCACAACCACCTCGCCCCGGCCCTCCACTCTGTTGACCAGAATCCCCCTGGCTTTGCACTCCTCCTCTATGGCCTGGTTGAGACTGGAGTCGCCGGTGGCAGGCACGGCCAGAAATGCGCCCTGCAGATGATGGGACAGTCCAGCATTAAGATCGCAGCGGATTGTTTCCATCCGATCGCTTCTCTTCGCCGCCAGCTCCAGCAGCCCCTCTGAAAAGTCCAGGGAGCAGACCCTCACCGGCCCGTAGCGGGAGAAGAGCTCTGCCTTTCTCTGCCCCACGGCTCCTCCGCCGAAGATCACCACCAGCCGGGAGGAGAGATCCAAAAAGAGGGGCAATAGCGCGTCTTCATCATCTTCCGTGCACTCTTGCCGCACCATCATCCTCTCCACCATTTAAATCCTGGCCGAGGTCTTCTTGTATTCCCTCTCGCTGAAGAGCACCCTGTATTCGGCAATTCCGGAAATCCGGGACAGGCGTCTTGCCGTCTCCAGGCACTCCTCCCGGCTCCGGGAGTGGACCATGGTGTAGAGATTGTAGGGCCAATTTTCACAGGAAGCCCTCTCATAGCAATGAGTCACCTCCTCGTCCGAGCCCAGGAGCTCGCCCGCCTTTTGCAGCTCCTCTGGAGACGCCCTCCAGGCGATCATGGCATTGGCCACTATTCCTAAAGCCCGGTGGCCTATGGTGGCGGCAAAACGGCGGATGATCCCCTCCTTCTCTAGAGAGCTCAGCCGCTCTACCACCTCCTGCTCGCTCATGCCCAGCTCCTCTCCCAGGGCCTGGTAGGGCCGGCTGGTGAGGGCTATGCCATCCTGAGCTATCTTCAGGAGCGCCAGATCTCGCTCATCCATCAGCGCCACCCCCAGGGATCGGCAAAAGGATAGCGATCAACGCCACCTCCCGGAATCTGGCGGGCCTCTCGGGAGGGATTGCCCACTACGGGATGATCGCTCCAGTAGTTTCCGCCCGCCTCCTCTCCCCTGTCCCACTGATTGGCGCCGTTGTCGGCTGCATTTTGTCCGTTATCCTGGAAGAGGTTGTGGTAGAGCATATTTCCGGAGCAGTCCACCAGGTTGGCTCCGGCCATACTATTGCCGGATATGCTGTTCTCCAGCATATTGCAGCCCTGGCAGCCGCTCATGCGCAGACCAAAGCGGCTGTTTTCTTCCAGCAGGTTATTCTTCATATTGAGGCCGCGGCAGGACTGGGCGAATATCCCCTGGCCGTTATGCCGGGCGGCGTTGCCCTGCAAACTGGCTGAGGAGAGCTGCTGCAGCGATATGCCGTCCATCTCATTGCCGCTGACATTATTGTCCTGCAGCAGACAGGAGTTGCTTCCCGCCAGAGATATGCCCCTCTGGCAGGAGGTGGCCGCATTTGCCAGAAGGGAGCAGTCATGGGAATTGCTGAGGAAGATGCCATCCTCGCTGCCATATGCTGCGCTGCAGTTCTGAATCCGGCAGAGCCTGCAGCCATGCAGTGATATGCCCCACTGACAAGCCCGGGCATCACATTGAACCAAGGCCAGCCCCTGCGATCCGTCAGCTCGAAATCCCTCCGCTGAGCAGTTGGCTGAACCGTCCCGCTCCAGCCTGCAGCTCGAGGTGCTCTTGGCTGAAAAGCCGACTGTGCAATTGGCTGCCTGGCTGTCCGAAATAATGCAGGACAGACAGTCCTCCAGCATATAGCCCCATTCTGAGCGGGAGATTCTGCTGCCTAAAACCTCGCAGCCGGTGGAATTGAGCAGCAGCACCCCAGCGCTGCTGTTTGTTATATTGAGATCTGCGGCTCTTATGTTCTTGCAGGAGACCAGCCCCAGAAAACCGCAGTCGGAAGGAACAGCCACATCTTTCTCGCCTACCAGGTAGCAGACGGGCTTATTGTCCACAAGGTTGCTGCCGTCTATATCCTGGACGAAGAAATTATAATTGGATGGCTGCTGGCCGCTCTGGCCCGAATCTATGCGCAGGTTATAGGTGTTGCCCCAGAGGCTGCTGTGCCGGAGACGGTTCTCACCGCAAGCCCGGATGGAGATCCCATACCTGTTCTGAGAAGCAGAATTATTGGCCAGAACATTTTGAGCCGATCCCTGCAAGAGGATGCCATTGCCGTTTTCCGAAAGATTGTTGTCCTGCAGGCTGTTGTCCGACCCCCCCTCCAGAAAGATCCCCGCCCGCTCATTCTTATGGCATTTGTTGCCGGTTATATTGCAGCCCTGCGACTGCCTCAGGCTTATGCCCACCTGTCCGCCGGAGATGGTGTTCTGGCTATGGTTATTGCCTTGGGACTGGAAATCGTCTATGCCGCTCACCATAGCGCCGGAGAGGATGTTGCCCAAAACCAGATTGCCATGCGATCGGGAGAGGACTATGGCCAGACCGCTTCCAGAATAGCTGTTGTTGGATACAGTCGAGTCATGGCTCTCCTCCAGCGCCACCCCCCGCAGGGCAGAGATGCGGCAGCCTTCAACCAGCCCGCCGTGGGTTTGGTTGAAGACCACGGCCGTCTCTGCGGAGATGCTGCTTTCCAGGATCTCATTTTTCGCCCCCAGGATCTCTACTCCCCTGGGAGAGCTTATGGTGCAGTTTTTCACCCTGTTGCCTTCTCCCGATATAGATACCGCATTCGCGGGGGAGGTGATGTTGCAGCCCAGGAGTATGCTGCCGGAGGAGGCGAGGCTGATGCAGGGGCCATCATCCGGACCGCTGAGGTTGATATGCGATATGATGCAGCCGGGGGCGGCCACAATCAGGCTGCCCTCCAAATTTGCGCCCTTTAATCCGGTGATGTTCAGGCTTTTATCCAGCTTTGCTCCCGAATAATTGCCTGGCATGATCAGGATGCTGTCGCCTTCTGCAGCCATACCGACCGCATCCTGCAGATTCAGAGCATCCCCCGATCCTTTTCCGTCCACGGTCAGCGTCTTTGCCTGGCAGGAGGAGAGGACGAGCAGAAGAATGAGTGCGTGCAGAGCTTTCATCTATTCTGGTCTATGAGCCTGATCGCAAATAAAACTATGGTGGGCCGAGCTGCGACAGTGTGAGATGCCATGCGGAAAGATAGAAATATGTCGTTTCGATATTGTTCATAGTAAAGAGGGACATTTTTCATGCCTGAGCCATTTCGCATTCTGATCATTGAGGACGATCCGGAGCATGCCGAGCTGATCAAGATGGGCTTTAGAAGGCATGATGAGTTCTTCCTGAACTTTGCCGCCTCAGGAGAGGATGGCCTGGAGATGATCTCCTCCAAAGCCTACGACCTGATATCCATAGATCTGGTCTTGCCGGGCATGGGAGGCCTGGATGTATTAGTGCGCATCAGAAAGCTCGATCCGGATATCCCCGTGGTTATGGTATCAGGCCACGGAACCACGGAGATGGCGGTGGTAGCCTTTGAGAACCGGGCCACCAAATATGTGGTCAAAAGCCTGGAGAGCTTCAAGAGCCTGCCTTATGTCTTCGAGAACCTGATCCAGGAGGCCAGGTTCAAATCCAACGAAAGGGCCATGCGCTCCCAGATAGAGAGATCGGAGAGAATCCACAGGAGCATCGTGGAAAACGCCCTGGCCGGCATTTACATATTGCAGGATGGAGCCTTCCGGCTGGTCAATCCCAAGCTGGGAGAGATTTTCGGCACCTCTGCAGAGAGCCTTCTGGGCCTGCCTTTCTGGCAGATGATCAAGCCCGATGATATGGCCTGCGTCAGCCGCCTGGAGAGCGATCCGCTATCCGATATCCCGGTTTATGAGTCCAAGGTGCAGCGCAAGGACGGCACATCTCGCTGGATAGAGTTTCGCACCGTTGCCATAGAATACGAGGGCAAAAGGGCTATTTTGGGCAATGTCCTGGACATCACGGCCCGAAAGGACAAAGAGATCTATATGATGAATGAGAGCCGGGAGCTATCCGCCCTGGAGGGCTTGACCGAGATCTGCCTTTCGGGCATGGACCTGGACGGCAGGCTCGGCGGCGTCCTCTGCCAGATGGTATCCGGGACGAGCGGAGCCGAGGCGGGCGGGATATTCCTGCGAGAGGAGGAGGGACTGGAGCTGAGGGCTCTGCACGGCTCGGTTGAGGAGCTGATCCGCTTTATCCGGGGAGTGGAGACGGTGCGGCTCCTGAGCCAGCCCCTGGTCCATCCCACCCAGATAGCAGGAAGGAACTGGATCTCAGTTCCCATTGTCGGCCAAGGCGAGACCAAAGGCCTCGCGGTGCTGGCTCTGCCCCAGGAGGCAGACCGGGACAGCCTGAAGTTCCTGGAGAAAGCCGCCGGCCGCCTGGGCCGTCTTCTGGATGCGCACTCTACAGAGGAGATGCTGCCATCCACTCAGGAGCTGCTCTCCCGGATCAAAGCCGGCTTTATACAGGATTAGCGGCCCAAGAACTCCTCCAGCCAGTCCACCTGACCCGGAGGCAGATGCAGCCTTCCTTCTATGATATCCCCGATCATCCCTGCCACCGCTTCTGCTCATCCCTGCCACCTCTTCTGCGCTCCTGCCTGTGGTATCTATCTCATCCACCCGCGGGCACATTTCCACCGCCTCCACCAAAATCACATCCAAGGCTTCAGCCTCCAGGTTCTCTTTGACCTTGGCCCGGGAATAGCCGCGCGCCTCCAGACGGGGCTGGAGAGCAGAAGGAGAGAGGCGCAGGACTATGGACCAGTCGGCAAAATGATGGGAAAAGTGTCCCTCCAGTATCAGTGTCTCACCGCAGTCAAGGCCGTCCAGATGCCTGGCCAGGGCATCCATATCCGCCTCCAGGCAGCCCCTCTCGGCATCGTGGCCGAGGTTCATCCCCCCCTTCACCAGGGAGTTGATGTCCAAAACCCTATAGGGCAGCAGAGCGGCCACGGTGGTCTTTCCCGTGCCCGGCGTGCCCGTCAGGGCTATCTGCATATCTCCCGGTAGGCGGAGAGGAAGCGCTGGTTTTCCTCCGGAGTGCCTATAGTTACCCGAACCCCATGCTCGCCCGCCCCCCGGAAGGAGCGACAGTCGCGGATGATGATGCCTCGGGAGAGAAATCTCTCTACAAACTGATCCGAGGGCATTTCGGTCCTGAGGTAGAGGAAGTTGGCCTGGGATGCGGCGCATCCGATCTCCTTTTCCAGCCTCTGCCTTTCGGATAATATCTTCTTGACCGAGCGGCGCATGAAAGGCAGATCGGATAGAGCAGCGGCCCCGGCAGCGGCGGAGGCAGAGCTGATGCCGTAAAAGGGCGGAGCAGCCCTGCGGTATTGACCGGCAATCCAGTGGGGAGCCAGCGCATATCCCAGTCGCATGCCTGCCAGGCCGAAGGCCTTGGAGAGGGTGCGGCCCACGATCAGATTGTCGTACTCTTTCACCAGATGGATCAGGCTTCCTTCAGCAAACTCGACATAGGCCTCGTCCAGGAAGACGATGGCATCGGTGCTCTCCAGTATGGCCCGAAGCTGCTGCTCACCGATCACATTGCCGGTGGGATTGTTGGGGGAACAGAGAAAGGCCATCTTGGCCCGGGCAGGAACGGCTTCGGCCAGCTCATGCTTCGGCCCGCGGGCGGAGAAGACGGGCCTGGCAGAGGCCATAATGGTCAGGATCTCGTAGTAGCTGAAAGTGGGCGTAGGAATGAAAGTGCTGTCACCCGGATCCAGGAAGATGCGGGAGAGTGTGTCCATGACCCCGTCCATTCCCGCCCCGATGAGGATCATATCCTCGGGAAAGCCGGTATAGGCGGAAAGCCCCGCCAGCAGCTCCTCCGGCTCGGGGTACCTCTCCATGGCCACGGTGGCGAGGGCCTCCTTCGCTGCGGGGCTGGGTCCGTAGGGATTCTCGTTGCTGCCCAGCTTGACTATATCCGCTGGCCGCAGGCCGTACTTGCGGGAGATCTCGCCAAAGCCCTTGCCCGCCACATAGGGCTGGAGAAGGCCGAGGGCCGGGCGCAGCCTGGACTCTCTCCAGTAATCAGAGTGACTGCCCAATCACACTCACCACTTGATCGATCTCCTTTTTCTCCACCACCAGGGGCGGTATGAGCCGGAGGGTGTGCTCGCCGGTGCTGTTGATCAGAACTCCCCTGGCCAGGGCTTTTTCCACCAGACTCTTGCAGT
>NOLC01000036.1 GCA_002256595.1 Methanosaeta sp. NSP1
ATCTCTCCGCCGGGAAAGGAGCCGGCAGCGGAAGAGGCCAAGCCTGAACAGCAGTCTCCGGAGGCCCTTCCACCAGCCTGAATATTTCGCCGACTTTCTATTTTTTTTAAAAATTATAGTTCAAGCTAAAAAAAAGTGTCTTCATATTCCAGATTTCAGGGTGAGAAGCTGCCCCCCAGGATCTTCGGGCAGCATCCTTCCCTTTTCGCGCCAGGCTCTGATCAAACGAAGTAATATCCGCCGTAGCGGGACCAGGACCAGCTACTGGAATAGTAATATGTTGATCCCGTCCAGCCGTATACATTGGCTGCATACCAGGGATCATACACCACTGGGTCGTAGTAGTAGTTATATGTGGGATAGACTACGGGCGCGGTGTAGGCAACCGGATAGGTGTAAGCGTAGCTTGGATACCAGTAGTAGCTGTAGCTGGGATAATACCAGTTGCTATACGAATAGTATCCACCTGGATTGAGCCAATCGTAGTTGTCGTGACCCTTGTTGTCATGACGACCATCATGATCCCCGTAACGATCATCTCTGCGATCGAAACGACCATCATAGTCTCCGTTATGATCATCCCTGCCGCCGAAACCCTCATTCATGCCTGCGAATTGGTCCATTGAGCCCTGGTCAAATGGCTCCTGGTCAAATGGCCCCTGGGCGGAACCCGCTGCAACCAGCAGTCCCAGCGCCATAATAGACAATATCAGCTTTATTGAGTTGATTGAAATTCCTCCAAAAGAGTAGGTGGCATGCTTGATATTAAAAGGTGATTTTTATGTAGAGATCACCTAATGTCTACATGAAACCTCCATAAAGCCCTTGATGCTGAAAATGCCTATCCTGGCGCAGTTGGAGCTGAGATAGCCCCTCTCATGGATGCAGCGGCATCCAGGAGGCAGCCTGGAGTGCGGATCAGGGAGACGGCACCTTCTGAGCCACCAGCAATCCTTTTATCCCCATTCCGGCCCTCGCGAAAGATGAATGGAGGGCTTTGATGCCGGAATTAAAGAGGCATCTGCCTCAATATCAATTCCTTTCAGAGCTTTCGTTGATTGGATTTGATAGTTTGATGGGCAGGCGATCTTCCGCTGGCACCTCCACATGCAGGGTGTAGAGCAGATCTCTGATTATCTCCCAGGGATAAGTGGATATGATCCGGAAGTCGTTCTTTCCCCGATAGCTGCCATCCTCATAGAGCCTTGCATCTGGGGAGTATGCCGCAGCCACCACCAGATCTCCCTCCTGATAGCGCCCCTCTCCCAGGAACTGCCTCTGAAACCTGAAATTTCCCACCACTGCGGGCTGGCCGTCCATCTCAACCTGGTAGAGGTTGGGCACATCCGCGCCAGAATCGATGAGAGCGCTGTATATGATATACTCATTGGCGGTTATATTGGCTACCATGGGCTCCTCATAGCGGGTAAAAACCAGCCAGGCAGCGTAATCCTCGCTGTCGATGGTCATATTGTACCTGACGAAATCAACGCCCATCGAGGTCTGACCGCTGGAAGAGGGCTCAACTATGACCTTATAATCCATGGTGGTATTGACATCAAAAGACACATTATAAGGGCCAACCGGGCCGGATTCATGCGCGGCAAGGGCCGGCGGAACCAGACAGAGCACAAGAAGCAGCAGGAACTGCTCGCGAATAACTCTTGCCATCAATCTCATTGGCTCGCGTTTTTATGCAGGACAGCATTTTATTCTTTTGGTACGGCGTGGCCTTTTCGATTAATAGGAGCATATGCCATAGCCCTTGCCGGCGATATAGACCCCCATCTCCTAAAGAGATCAAGCCAGAATCTGCCCCATATCTGGCCCATAAAGAGTGAGATCGACTGCTATGCAGGAGCCGGGGAAAAGATGGCAAAGAAGCAAAGCCTCAATTACAATCAATATTAATATTTGAAGTAGCTGCAACATATTTGCCAAAGGCTTTGGCAGCATTTCTGGGAGGAGTTGATAGATGAATGTTTTAGCCAATAAGCTTGGATTGGAGTGCGAGGGATTCGTAGGCATGGGATGGCTGCGGGAGCTGCCTGACTTCAGGGATTACACCCAGCAGACCCCTTCCATCAAGGAGAAGCTGGCCGATATCAAATTCGCCAAGACCCCTCCGGCCTATGTGGATTTGACCGCCTGGTGTTCCCCAATAGAAAACCAGGGAGAATTGGGATCATGCACTGCAAATGCCGGAACAGGACTCTTCGAGTATTTTGAAAATAAAGCGTCCTCTACTTATATCGATGCATCCCGCCTCTTCCTCTATAAGACTACCAGGAATCTCTTGGGCCTGACCGGAGACAGCGGTGCATATCTGAGGACCACTGCAGAGGCCATGCTCCTCTTCGGAGTGCCTCCGGAGAAATATTATCCCTATATCATCAGCAAGTTCGATGATGAGCCGGCTGCATTTCTTTATTCCTTTGCCGACAACTACAGGGCAGTGAATTACTATCGTTACGATCCTCCGGGAACCCCCAAAGCCCAGCTTCTCGCCTCCATCAAGAGGAATTTAGGGGCGGGACTCCCTTCCATGTTCGGCTTTACAGTTTACACATCCATCAACCTGGCGGCAGGTAGCGGAGAGATACCCTACCCTTCCCAGGGAGAAAAGATGATGGGAGGGCACGCTGTCTGCGCGGTAGGATACGATGACAGCAGGGTCATAGTCAATCCAGCCAATAAAAAATCCAGCAAAGGTGCTCTCCTGATAAGGAATAGCTGGGGGAGCTCCTGGGGAGAAAATGGCTACGGCTGGCTGCCATATGATTATGTCCTGAACGGCCTGGCCAGCGACTGGTGGTCTCTGCTCAAAGCTGATTGGATTGACACGGGCATGTTTGGAGTTTAAGAATTGAGAGGATAACAAAGCCAAGGATTACAGATATATCCTATTGCTGCCTTGAATTGACCCAGCCATGTATGCCATCGTCGCTTGCGGCATCTTTGAAAAGGAGCTGGAGCTGCTGCGCCCCGATTTGGGCTTTGCATTCCAGGCCCACTACCTGGCCGCAGGCCTGCATGTGGATTTCGATGGTCTCCAGGCGGCCCTTGTCGCCAAGCTGGAGCAGTGCCGCTCTGATGGATCTGAGGGCATCATTGTGCTCTACGGGCAGTGCCATCCCGGCATGGATAAGATCTTAAAGCCCTATCATGCCGCACTTATCAACTGCCAGAACTGCGTGGATGCACTCATAACCAGGAAGGGCATGGAGGATAAGGCCAAAGAGGGGCTTTACTTCTACCTCTCTCCGGGCTGGCTGGATGCCTGGAAGGATATCTTCCGCTGCATGAACTGGGGAGTGGAGGAGGCCAGAATGGGCATGGGCTCCTTCAGAGGCTCGGTCTACCTCGACACCCTCAAAGACGCCTCCAGTCGGGAGAAGGATCTCCTGGAGTTCTTCGACTTCACCAACCTGCCCTTTCAGATCATGCCCGTGGACCTGGGCCACTTCAGATCCATCATAACCAGGGCTAAAGAGAGCTTGGAGGATTGAGATTGGACGAGCTGGATGAGATAAAGAAAAAGAAGATGGAGAAGATGATGAAAGATATGAACAAACCAACTGCGCCTTCCATAGAGCTTCCCGATAAGCCGGTGATCGTCACAGACGCCACCATCGAATCGATGGCCTCTGCCTATCCCCTCTTCATCCTTGACTGCTGGGCGGAATGGTGCGGACCCTGCCGCATGATCGGCCCCATCATAGAGCAGCTGGCAGCGGAGATGAAGGGCCAGGCTGTCTTCGGCAAGCTAAATGTGGACCAGAATATGCAGACCGCCAATAAATACAGGATATCGGCCATACCCACCCTGATGATATTCAAGGACGGAAAGCTGATAGACAAGTTGGTGGGCGCCTATCCCAAGCCGGCACTTGAGGCAAAGCTGCAAAAGTATCTCTGAAGTCCTTCAGCCGCCGGCTCCAGAGAGCAATAATAATATTTTTGTTTTATTTTTTTAGAGCATCTATCTGCTATGGTCCATCAGGGTATGCCGCTGGCGATCTTGATGCGGGGATATCCGGAGATGCTGTAGACCGGGCGGGAGGATAAGTTGGATGGCGCCTGGTAAGCCGCCTTGGTTCTGAAGTAAGGGCTGATGCTGAGAAAGGGCTTGTAGCTCTGGGCAAAATTGAATTTAGATACGTTTCCTACCCTCTGGCTGATATCGAAGGACCACTGAGCAGGAACCTGGGGAGGTACCTGCGTTCCTATTTCCTGAGCCTAAGATGATAACTGGGGCTTCACCTTGACTCCCATTCGGTGTGATATTCCAATCTAGGCTGTTGCTCTGGTTCACGGTCAGGTTCAGGGTGGCGTTTTGGCTGTCCTCCGCCCAGGCTCCATGGAGCAAAAGGGCCAGCAACGCCCCAATACATATAACGCTTGCCGGGATTTTCATCATCTCGTTCATGCAAAGCTCATCTCCTCTTCCGGATAAGTACAAAGGCCATCATCATGGCTAATGCGGCCGCGCCTGCAGGAAAGCTTGACTCTTCCGCGGTCTTCGTGGCATTGCTTTTTTGCAGCGGCTCGGCCTCGATCATATTCTCCTCCAGGTCCTTGACCGATCCATCCTGGCTGAGGAGAACCGTGCGCAGTTGATA
>NOLC01000224.1 GCA_002256595.1 Methanosaeta sp. NSP1
CTCTGGCGCGAACTCATTGGAATCCATCGCAAGTCAAATCCGTGAGCACCTTTCGATCCTCTTTTTTTTCTGCCAGGAGTAATCATCTCAATGGCATAGCTTTAAGTGACTTGGGGCATTCATACTCCACCGAAGTCTCATGCCCACTGGTGTTTACGTCTGTCACTGCGGCCTGAACATCGCCGGGGTCCTCAATGTGGAGGATCTGAAGAGCTTTGCCGAGAAGCTCCCCGGCGTGGCCGTGGCCCGCGACCTGCAGTTCTCCTGCTCCGACATCGGCCAGGAGCAGATCCAAAAGGACATAGCCGAGCATAAGCTGGACCGGGTGGTGGTGGCGGCCTGCTCGCCCCGCCTGCATGAGCCCACCTTCCGCCGGGCTATCAGCAAAGCGGGCCTCAACCCCTATATGCTGGAGATGGCCAACATCCGGGAGCAGTGCTCCTGGGTGCACATGGACCAGCCGGCCATGGCCACGGAAAAAGCCAAGGATCTCATCCGCATGGCTGTGGCCAAAGCAGAGCTGCTACAGCCACTGGAGCCAGAAAGCATACCCGTGAGCAAGGAGGTTTTGGTCATAGGAGGGGGCGTAGCTGGCATCGCCGCAGCTCTGGATTTGGCCGACGCGGGGCTACATGTCTACCTGGTGGAGCGGCGGCCCACCATAGGCGGCTACATGGCTTTGCTGACCGATGTCTTCCCCACCAACGACTGCTCCATCTGCGTGCTGGGCCCCAAGATGTCCGAGGTCTACAATCACCCTGCCCGGTGGAAGTCCCCAGCGAATACGACTTCGGCATAGGCAAGAGAAAGGCCATCTATGTGCCATACCCCCAGGCTGTGCCCCTGGCCGCCTGCATCGATCCCCAGGCCTGCATAGGCTGCGCCCGCTGCGCCGAGGCCTGCCCATGCCTCCGGCCCGACCAAAGGAGAAGTGGTGGCTCCCAGCACCGGAAAGATCGCCGGGTCCATAGCCTTCTTGCAGTGTGTGGGGTCCCGGGACCAGACGGTCGGAAACCCATATTGCTCAAGGATCTGTTGCATGGCCTCCCTCAAGAATGCCCAACTGGTCAAGGAGAAGTATCCGGATACGGATGTCACCATCTACTACATAGACATCAGAGCCTGCGGAGAGGGCTATGAGGAGTTTTATATCCGGGCCCAGAAGCTGGGCATAAACTTCGTACGATCCCGGGTCTCTGGCATCCAAGAGGGCAAGGATGGCAGGCTCTCTCTGTTATTCGAGGACACTCTGACCGGCGAGATCAAACGGGCAAAACACGACCTGGCTGTGCTCTCGGTGGGCCTGGAGCCGGATAGCAATGCCGAGGTGCTGGGAAATCTTCTGGGCCTCTCCCGCCGGCCGGACAGGTTCTTTGAGATCGCCCATCCCAAGATGAGGCCGGTGGAGGCCCATATCGATGGAGTATTCATCGCCGGCTGCGCCTCCGGCCCCAAGGAGATCCCCATCTCCATAGCCCAGGGAAGCGCTGCTGCGGCAAAGGCGGTCAAGCTGCTGCACCGGGGCGTTCTGGAGCTGGAGCCGACCTCGGCTTATGTCGATCCGGAAAAATGCATAGAGTGCAAGCTCTGCGTGGACATCTGTCCCAAGAAGGCCATATCGGCCAAGAGCCCGGCTTATGTGGACGAGGCCGCATGCAAGGGCTGCGGCTCCTGTGCCGCCGCCTGTCCCGCGGATGCTATCGATATGCGCTTCTTCTCCGATCAGCAGATCATGGCCCAGGTGCAGGCAGCGACGGAGGTGAAGAGGGAGTTTCCGCTGATTGTGGCCTTCCTCTGCAACTGGTGCAGCTACGGCGCTGCCGATCTGGCCGGCACATCACGCATCCAGTATCCCACCAACGCCAGGAACATCCGGGTGATGTGCTCGGCCCGGGTCGACCCCAGCTTCGTCCTGGAAGCCCTGCGGCGGGGAGCTGACGGGGTTCTCATCGCCGGCTGCCGCATTGGAGAGTGCCACTACCGGGACGGCAACTACCAGGCCCTGCAAAGGGTCAATGTGCTCAAAGGTGTCCTGGAGAAGATAGGGCTTGATCCTGGCCGGGTCAAGATCGTCTGGTGCGCAGCCAGCGAGGGGGAGATCTATGCCCAGGATCTGCGGGAGTTCATAGCCGAGCTGAAGGAGATGGGGCCTGTAGGTACGGAGCTGAAAAAGCGAAAAGAGGGAGAGCATCCTGAGCCATCGGCGCGATCAGAGGAGGAGCCCTAAGCCATGATGGAAATAGAAAAGGAGATGGATGTGCAGGACTCGCATATCCTGGCCAGGCAAAAGACCAAGGAGCGGGAGATACTGCTCGACTATGATTACAAGAAATGCGCCGGATGCTCCATATGCGTCGCCCTCTGCCCCAAGAATGCCCTGCAGGAGGGGCCGCTCCAGGAGATCGCCAAAGGACTGGACGCTCCGCCAGTTCTCATCGATCTGGATGCCTGTGCCTTTTGCGGCATGTGCGTCAACTTCTGTCCCACCAAGGCCTTCAAGATGACACTCCGGGAATTGCCGCAAGACAAAGATACACAGGAGGCGGCAGAGTCTGCCGGAGCCCAGGCATGACCGATGTCGTCGCGGAGAAGGATGTAACCGGTCAAAAGGAAGAAAAGGCGGAGCCTGTAGATTTCAGCCAGTTGCCAGAGTACCCCCGCCTCCTCTGTGAGGCCGTGCCCAATGACAAGTGCCTGCCCTGTCTGCTCTGCGAGCCGGTATGCCCGAGCAAGGCCATTGGTGTCACATTCAACCAGACCCGGGAGGACTTCGGGCCATTGCGCCAGGGGATAGAGGGCAAGATTGCAGTAGATCAGGAAAAATGCAATCTATGCGGCAGATGCGCCAAATTCTGCAAGGCCTTCTTGCTGCTGGACAAGAGCGGGAGGGAGAAAGAGCCGCGAGACCTGGTGCCCTACGAGCAGCTCCTTGTAGATGAGGAGTTCTGCGACTACTGCGGCCTGTGCGTCTCCCTCTGTCCCGAGGAGGCCATAACTGTGGAGGGAGAGCCATTAGAGACCGGCTCCACACTGGAGTTCACCGGCAGGATTGAGGTGGACAGGGATCTGTGCATCGGCTGCGGACGATGCGCCCAGGTCTGCCCTTACCAGGCCATGGATATCAAGAAGCCCTTCCAGGGCGAGATCAGAATGGTGGAGAAGAACCTGGCTCGATGCGACCCACTGGGCTGTCAGGCCTGCTTTAATGTCTGCCCGGCCAGGTGCTGGTATGTGGACGAGCGGGGCAAAGCGGCCCCGGTCAAGGACCAGTGCATCTTCTGTGGTGCCTGCCAGAAGGCCTGTCCCGTCTCGGCCATTGAGGTGGACCGATCCGATGTCAGCCATACGGAGATAAAGGAGACTCCCTGGGCCGAGGAGTGGAAGCAGGCCATCTCCGCCATAAAGACCGGCACTCGCAAGCGGCCGGATGTGAGCGGAGCGGTATTGCCTCCGGAGATAGAGAGGCTGCCTCTTTCCGCTCCGGAAAAGCCTGAGATAGATCCGGAGCTATTGAGTCTGGTGGACGAGGCGGTGAGGCCTCTGGCAGAGCTGCTCAAGAAGCCCAAGGTCCGGCAGATTCTGGAAAAGGAGCCGGCGGATGAGGCCAGCCGCAAGATCATTGAGAGGCTGGAAAAGAGCAAGGTTGGGGTGGCGAAATGATGAAGGCAGGAGATAAGACCGAAGAGCAGCATTTCAAGCAGGAGGTTTTGCGCCTGGCCGGACCGGAGGTTCTAACCTGTATTCAATGCGGCACCTGCTCTGCCAGTTGCCCCACGGCACATTTGATGAACCCCAGCATCCGCAGGCTGGTCAAGCTCTGCCTGGAGGGCGGTAAGGAGCATGCTCTGCATAATGAGACACTTTGGCTGTGCACCTCCTGTTTGCTCTGCACCGTGCGCTGTCCGAGGGGCATCCGGCCCAAGGCGGTGGTCTCGGCCCTCAAAGACATAGCCGAGCGAGAGGGGGAGAGAGGCAAGGATGCCTCTTATGAGGAGTTCTTCTTAAAGCAGATCGAGGACTACGGCCGCATCAACGAGCTGCCGCTGACAGCCGAGTTTCTGCTGGTCTATCCCCAGGCTGCCGTTCAGTCCATGCAGATGGGCCTGGAGCTTCTGCCCAGGGGCAAGATGGCAATAAATGTGGACCGGATCAAGGGCCGGGATGAGGTTAGGAGGATTGTGCAGGAGCTGAGGAGATGAAGCTGGCTTACTATCCGGGCTGCGTATCCCAGTCCACGGGAAAGGAGATGGACCTATCCACAAGAGCGGTCTGCGCCGCTCTGGGCATACAGCTCGTGGATCTGCCGGACTGGAACTGCTGCGGGGCGACCCATGTCTCCAATGAGCTGGTGGCGGCGGGCCTGGCGGCCAGAAACATGGCCCAGACCGATCTGCCCATTATGACTCCCTGCTCCATATGCTACAGCAATCTGCGCTCCGCAGTCCTGCGACTGGAGGAGCCCGAGGTCAGGGAGAAGGTGAACGCCGTCCTGGATCAGAAGTACAGCGGCGCAACCATCCAGCATGCCCTGGATGTAATTTTAGAGAGCCTGGAGAAGAAGGACGAGAGGATTGTACTGCCCCTCAAAGAGCTGAAGGTCGCTTCATACTACGGTTGCCTGCTGACCCGCCCGGCGGGGCAGTACAGCCCCCAGTTTCCCACCATCCTGGAGGAGCTGATCCGGAGGCTGGAGGCAGAGCCCGTCGAACTCCGACACAAGACAGCATGCTGTGGTGGGCCCATATTCATGCCCCAGGAGAAGGCGGCGGATGATATCGCCTTTGCCATTCTCTCCGAGGCCAAAGAGGCTGGGGTGGATGTAATCGTCACAGTCTGCCCGCTCTGCCACCTGATGTTGGACGCCAAGCAAAAGACACTGGAGCAGAAGAAGGGCC
>NOLC01000073.1 GCA_002256595.1 Methanosaeta sp. NSP1
TCGAGGACTATGGTGTCCGCCACCTTTCCTGCCGCGCAGGAGGAGATCATGCTCTTCATGGGAATTCCGGCATCGGCTAAAGCTACAGCAGCCGCATTGATCCCGGCGGTTCTGGTTCCGGCATCAGCCTGGAGCACCTCCACAAATACATCAATGACCGATCGGGGGAAGAAGCTGGTCAGAATGACCGGCTCCAGGGCTTCCCGGCTGACCTTGGACAGCTCATATGACCTGCGGTCAGGCCCGGGCCGCTTTCTGTCCTCCACAGAGAATGAGGCCATGTTGTATCTGTATCTCACAATGGCCCGGGTGACCTCCTGCAGGTGCCTGGGATGAACCTCCCTGGGCCCGTACACGGCTGCTATGACCTTATTTCCTCCCATCTCGATGTAGCACGAGCCGTCTGCTCTGGCCAGGACTCCCACCTCGATCTTAACCGGCCGGAGTTCGTCCGCCTTCCGGCCATCCAGGCGCAGTCCGTCCTTGAAAAATGATATATCAGTCTCATCCATAGCGATCAACTTCTGGCCCCTTTCTCCTTCTTGAGGTATGCCACAACCCGGTCGGTGAGACCGCTGGTGTGAGCCTCTCTCTCAATCAAGTTTATGGTCTTCAAGGCCAGATCCGTATCCCCTGCGCCTCCGTGAATCCAGATTCTTCCGTTCTGGCCCACAAAGATGCTGCAGTTCAACTCTTTTTTCAGCATGCTGATCATGGATCCGCCCTTGCCGATCAGCCTCGGGACCCTGGTGTGGCTCATCTCAACCACCCGGCCGGCCCTTATCAGCCCCAGCTTGCGGTCGTTTAGCGTCAGCTCCACCTTCATGGTGGGGTCCACATCCTTCACCCGGGCCATTATAGAGCTGCCGATATGCAAATACTTGGACATGTCCTCCGATTCGATCCTCTTGGGGAACTCGGAGATGTGCAGCAGCCCGTCATAGGGCGAGCTTATATCCACGATCCAGTTGGAGAAGGTAATATCCTTCACCACTCCGATGACGTTATCCCCCGGTCCGGGCACATATTTGCCCGCCAGAGGTATGACATTTATCTTATCCCTAAAGTTCGCAAGACCATACAGCAAGGAATAAACGCTTCCATTGCAGATATAAGTCCCCTCGCCCGACCTCTTGGCATCCTCAGAGAGAAGATCACCCGGCACTACCAGCTTGCGATCCATTTGTTTTCGACTCCTGCATTCAACGCTTAAGAAGCTTCGTTTCAGCTTCGCCTCTGGTCAGCCGATTGATCAGGGCATAGAATTCCGTCTGCATGCCTGCCGGTATCTGGACCACACCGATCCAGGCCCCATTGTTCTGCCATGCCTCACGGCTGAGCTTGCCAAAGGCGGCGACTTCGCCGTAGGCCTTGGGAGCATATGCCGGGGGAAGCTTCACCGCCACCTCCACCTCCTCGAACCTGATGGGGATAAGAGGACGGATGGCTTTCATGGCTATCTTGACCAGTTCGTCCGTGGATTTGGTCGGATCGATGTTGACCCGGGCCTCGGTCATGGCCTGCTCGATTCTTCCCGGCGGGTGGGGGGTCTTGGTCTGGGGGTTGATGGCATTTCTGGCTATGATCTCTATAACCTGCCTGCGTTTGTTCTCGATGAACTGCTTTCGCTGCTCAGCAGTCAGGCTGATCTCGCCCTTCTTGATGATGACCTCGGCAATGGCCAGGGGCTGAGTGGTGCCGAAGGCCTTCTGCAGGTCCTCTTCCGGGCTTCGGTCGCCTCGAGAGGCATTCTCGAAGATATCCTCCACCGCCAGGATCTCCTCCAGGTTGACGCTCTCTCCCCTCTTCAAGGCCAGGGCCCCGTCGGGGTCCACCAGGACCTCGAATGTGGTCCCGTGGGTCTTGAGCCTGGCGGGAACGGCGTCATCCAGTCTGACCATCCCTATGCCTCTCCTTTCTCTCCCTTCTCACCCTTATCGACTGCGACGTTGGCTTTCATCCGCTCCACGTAGGCTGCAACTTCTTTTTCCGTCAGCTTGTAGAACTTCCTGTCGCAGAGCTTTATGATACCGATCTCGGTTGTGGCTGCCTCAACCTTTCCTTCCGCAGCCTTGTAGAGCGCCTCCAGGCCCAGGAGAACGGCTTCATCCATCTCCAGGTCTTCTCTGTACTTCTCCTCGAAGACCTCCATCACTGCCGATCTGCCTGCTCCTATTCCCGTGGCCTTGTATTCCAGCAGAGCCCCGGATGGGTCGGTCTCAAAGAGGCGGGTCTTGTCCTCCTCCGCCCCGATGATTAGCAGAGCCGTGCCGAAGGGCCGAACACCGCCATACTGGGTGTACTGCTGCTTGAAGTCGCAGATCTTCTTGGCCAGGGCCTCTACCCCTATGGGCTCGTCGTAAACCAGGCGGTTGATCTGGCTCTCCACCCTGGCCCGGTCGATCAATACCCGTGCGTCTGCCACCAGACCGGATGTGGCGGCTCCGATATGATTGTCTATCTGAAAGATCTTCTCAATGGACTTGGGCTCCATGAGCCGGCTGGTGATCCTCTTGTCCACTAAAACTGCCACGCCGTCTTTGGCTTTGATGCCCACGGCCGTGGTTCCTCTTCTCACTGCCTCGCGGGCATACTCAACTTGAAATAATCTGCCATCAGGGCTGAATACGGTGATAGCCCTATCATAACCCATCTGCGGTGCCATCTGCATCCTCGTGTCCTCCACATAAATCCAAAGAGGTCAGCCCCATGAATTGGGCCTCTGACCCTGCGCTCTTATAGCGGTCGTCCGGACAGAGATCGACTTTTACACCATGAGTGCGAATAATACACCCGGAAATATCCTTTCGCTCGATTCTTCTTCCGTCGCTTTCATAACTCAATTTAACCAGTCTTGGTAAATACTTTTCTCTAGCCGATTTGATAGTTCCCGAGACGCCTTTTGTGCGGATGGCGGCTCTAATCCCCCGGATGGAGTGGACGGCGGCGAGAGTTGCCCTGGTCTCGTTCAGGTGCAGGTGAGAGAAGCGGATCAGGCCGATTCTGCCGTCGAAGGATATCAGCCGGAGCCTGTTTTTCGCCGCCCCCTCATCTCCGAAGAGGGAGAACTGGGATGATGCGATCTCGTTCATCAGATCTCTGGCCTGGATGAGGCCCGACGTATCTTCCGACTCCAGCTCGAATATCATGTACCTGCGCCTGCTGCGCAGCACGGGAAGCCTGCTTCTCAAAGGATCTCAACCCCCGGCCCGGCCCATCTTCTGCGGTTCAACTCCAAAATCCGGGAGGGCTGGCACAGGGCCTCTCTGGCCTCATCAGGCTCAAAGCCCGCCACCTCGGCCAGGGCCATCAGCTCTCGGGGAGAGCGCAGGTCCAGGTGAGTAGCGGCTCCTGCGGTTATCGCCGGGCGGATATGGAACTTTCTTATCAGCTCCAGATTGCGGCGCAGGGCCTCCATCCAGCGGGCCCGGCGATTGCCGCGCAGATGGATCATGGGATAGAGGTCAAAGCCAATGGAGACCTGATTAGAGCTCGCCGCTCTGGCTGTGGCTATGCCCAGTGGACGCCGGCTATCGCAGGGATGGATGAGCAGGTCCACATTGGGGTCTTCGCTGGCCATGCGGATGACCTCGTCTGAGCTGCCCTGGACAGCGACAAAAGGATATCTGGACCGCAGCGAGCTGATGCGGCTCTTGAGAGCCCTGGGGCTGGAAGCGGAGGCCTCCACGCCAAAGGCCACCTCAATGCCTTTGACCTTCTCCGCCGCCCCGGGCATGAATATCTTCTCCGGATCGCGGCTGAAGATGATTATGCCCCCGTAGCCCAGAGATCTGGCAGCTAAAGCCATGCGGCTGGCGGAGGATGACCCTTCCGGATAGCAGTTGACCAGCTCGAAAAAGCTCATAATAGTTCGCTTAAGATCTTCAATGCCGCGGCGCGCCGGGCGGGGAAGGTCTTGACCAAAATGGTGACATCCAGGGCGTCCTTGCTTTCGGTCAAATGCAGCATGCCCTTGTAGGCCGCCTGTTTGTCCAGGCGCAGGTGAAAGTGGCTTTCATCCACCAGCCTCTCTTCCATCTCACCGCGCAGCCTTTGCAGCTCCGGTATTGGAAGCTGCTCGCGCAGAAGGGAGATGAAGGCAGCGGTCTCCTTTCTGCGCAAGGCCGCCTCCAGGATCACGATCTCATTGCCGAAGTGGCCGGCGGCGTTGATCTTGCTGATCCTGTCCGGGGAGACG
>NOLC01000148.1 GCA_002256595.1 Methanosaeta sp. NSP1
GCTGCAAGCTGAAATCGCTGTTTCCCGTGATAAGGGGAGGAGGATACTTCTTCCTTATCGCTATTCTCTCTCTTTCGCTGAGCTGCAATAAAAACAGATAAAAACCAGTTCTGCATCATTGCCCTCCCGAGGAATGATTTAGTGACTTTCAAGAGAGAACAGATTCTCATCGAGGCTCTGCCCTACATTCGTGAGTTCTACGATTCCATAATGGTCTTCAAGATCGGCGGATCGATCATGTCCGACCGCACCGTGCTGGAGGACTTCATCCGGGATGTGGTGCTGCTGCGCTACATAGGCATTCATCCCATCATTGTGCACGGCGGCGGCCCGGAGATCTCCCAGGCCATGGAGAAGTTCGGCAAGAAGGCCGAGTTCGTGGGCGGCCTGCGGGTAACCGACAGGGAGACCCTGGGCATAGCCCGCATGGTGCTCTTGGGAAATATCAATGCCGAGCTGGTCAACCTCATAGGCAAGCACGGCGGCAAGGGCATCGGCCTGTCCGGCCAGGACGGCATGTTCCTCAAAGCCAGGAAGAAGGCGCCCCTCAAGATGGAGGGAATGGAGCCGGTAGACCTGGGATTCGTGGGAGACGTGGAGAAGGTGGACCCGGAGATACTGATGATCATGGCCGGCAAGGGCTACATCCCGGTGATCTCGCCCATTGCCGCAGACGATCAGGGCAATAACCTAAATGTCAATGCCGACACCGTGGCCGGAGCTGTGGCTGTGGCCATGCGGGCCAAGAAGCTCTTCTCCATCACCGATGTGGAAGGCGTGCGCATGAATCCCGACGATCCCTCCAGCGTCATCTCCGAGTTTCCGGCCTCCGATTTCGATCGGCTGGTGGCGGAGAAGGTGATCAAGGGCGGAATGATTCCGAAAGTTGAAGCATGCGTGCGTGTCGTGCGCGACGGGGTGGAAAAGGCGCATATCATCGATGGCAGGAAGCATCATGCCATCCTGCTGGAGCTGCTCACCGACCAGGGCGTGGGCACCATGATCAGAAGGAGCTGAAAAAGGCGAGAAGGACTGGTCGAGCCCCTCCAACTCGGTTATGTCATCTATATTCTCTCTTCTTATTTTTTCCCAGCCCAGGGCGGTGCTGCAGGATATGCAGCCACACTGGACTTGCCGGACGCCCTGTTCAGGAATAGCGAATCTCTATCTCTGCTCCGGCATCTTCTCCGGCAGATCATGCTTCAGCCTTATGCTGAACCTGGCTTCCGGATTGTTGCGGATCAGATCATGCATTATCTTCTCAGCCTGCTTCAGTGCCTCGCTATCGGCCACCTCCGGCACCTCGGCATTGAAGGGATAGGTCTCGGCCAGCTCGGCGGGATAAGGCCCGAAGGGGGGCTTGTAGTAGAGCACCCGGTCGAATCCGGTGGTATCCATATGCGAGTCGTCGGTGACCAGCACCTCGCCCTGCAAAGAGATGCGGTCTATGCGTCTGGCGCAGCGCAGGACCTCAGGTCGAAAAGAAGGTTGACTTCCTGGCCGAGTCCAGCCTCTCCAGCCATTCTCCCTGGCCGGCCAGCCTCCTAAGGCCATCCAGCATACGCGGATGCGCCCGGCAGCGCACCTCCAATAAATCCCATAGTGAGCCCTCGCGAATGCTCTCTTTAACCTGCTTGATCTCCTGCAGCGAGACATAGAGGTTATGCCTGGCCAGGAGCTTGGCCCTCTCCGGGCTGTTCATGAGCTCCTTTAAAGTGTGCCCCTGACAGACGGGGCAGGAGCAGGGGAGGTAGCTCATCTCCTCCAGCTTTCCTGTTCCTTGCACGGTCAGATAGCGATCCTGCCGGGCATAGAGGGCGTAAGCTGCCGAGTCGAAGAGATCGCAGCCCATGGCCGCAGCCAGGGCAAAGATCATGGGGTGGCCGGCTCCAAAGAGATGCACCGGCCGGCCCGAGCCCAGTCCCTTCTTGGCTGCAACCACAGCATCCACCAGATCGGAATAGCGGTAGGCCTCCATGAGGGGGACAACAGCGCCCACCGGGAACACATCAAAGGGCAGATCGGATGCGAACCGGGCCGCTCTCTCTCTCAGGTCCGGATAGGTAGAGCCCTGTATGGGCGCGGCTAAAAGGGCCTGCCTCTCCAGGCCGGATGCCTCCAGCAGCCGCTCTTCTGTCGTTTGCAGCTCGCTTTCCGCCCTATCTCTGGGGACATCAGGAGGCGTAGGTATGTCCAGGGGGACGGAGATGTCCGATTTGATCGCAAACTGAAAATCCAGTATCTGCCGAGAAGATACATCAATATCCCCATATACCGAGAGCTGAAAGGCTCCTGAGTCGGTCATGATGGGCCCGGAAAAGCCAAGCAGATCGTGCAGGCCCCGCTCCAGAGCCTGCCGTTTCAAATCTTCATCCTGGTGGATGATGTAGCTGTTGGTTATTATCATATCCGCGCCCATCTTCTCCAGCTCGGCTGGCGGGATAAGGGGAATATGCGGATTGACCACGGGCATAAGGCAGGGGGTCTCAATTGTGCCGTGAGGTGTGGAGAGCCGGCCTATCCTTCCGGCCAGATCCTTATGCATTATCTCGAAGCGGTCCGGCATGCTCGCTTCCCTACCAATAAGGAATAAATAGGTTGGGACAGATTTCGAGGCAGGAATAGAAACTAAATAAAAAAGGGTGAATCAATATGAAAACTATAGTATTATTGGCAGCATTAACCTGCCTCATCGGCTTTGCCGGGGCTCAGACCATGAGCGGTTTGGGTCAGGGCTATAGCAGCTCTCAGCAGGCTTTCTACAATGCACCGACCACATCCACCTTTGAGCCCAATGTCCAGTCCTATTGGGGCAATTACATAGCCAGCCAGAAAAATCTGAGCGTCATAGGCGGCACACCAGAGATGCAAATATGGATGAACCACTTCCCATTGGGCTTTGACAGCCCCCTGCAGCTCAAGGCCACATCCTTCAATGGCAGCGCAGCGGCCTCAGCTCTCAGCATCACGGAAAGAAACACGCAGTTCTTAACCAGAGATATTATGCGCAACTTCGACTTTGACTCCGCTTCCTCTTCCTCTCTCAATGCAGGAAGCCTGAAGGCTTACGAAAGCACCGGCACGCCCGGCGAAGATATCAAAGGAAAGATGCTATCTTCCAGCATCATCAGCCTTTTTGGGGCTTGAAAGCAATAGAAAAAAGATAAAAAGAGAAGCTCTGCCATCATTGGCAGAACTATTCTCCTTTTCTTGCTGCTGCCATCACGGTGAAGGGCAACAGCCCTCCCGCCAGCAGGATATCTCTCTGCCTCTGTGACAGGCTCATCTTCAGACCTATCTGCATGTCGCCAGCCAGGGCCATGACATCGCTCTTTCCTCTCTGGAGGGCCTCGCGAATGCCTGGGATTTTAACCTCGGTCTTGTCCGGCAGCCTGTCCCAGTCAGACTCCTGGGCGAAGCTGAATGGAATTATGCCGAAGTTCACCAGATTGGCGGCATGGATTCTCTCTATTGATTTCGCAATTATGGCTTTAACTCCCAGGTACATGGGACAGAGGGCGGCATGCTCTCGGGAAGAGCCCTGCCCATAGCTGTATCCAGCCACGATGATGTTATGCACTCCACGATCCCTCAGGGCGGATGCCCGGGCGCTGAAGTCCTTGTCCAGGGGCTCGAATACGAACTCTGAGTATTTGGGGACATTGGATCTGTACTTGAGCCGGGAGCCGGCTGGCATGATGTGGTCTGTGGTCACCTGGTCTCCAACCCTTATAGTCACCTGTCCGATAATCTCTTCCGGCATGGGGCCGTTGACTGGCGGCTCTCCTATGTTGGGGCCCCGGCAGATCTTTTGCTCTTTCCGCACGGCAGCGGGAAGGGGAGGTATGATCATGCTGTCGTCGATCTCAAAGTGCTCCGGCATTTCTATTCTGGGGTAGTCCATTCCCAGTTCTCTGGGATCGGTTATCTTTCCGGTGAGGGCGGATGCGGCTGCCACCACCGGGCTGGTCAAGTAAACCCTGGCGCTGGGGGTGCCGGATCTGCCTTTGAAGTTGCGGTTGCTGGTTCGAACTGAGACCGATTCGGTGCAGGGTGACATGCTATTGCCGATACAAAAGCCGCAGGATGCCTCCAAAATTCTGGCTCCGAAGGTTATCAGGTCGCTCAGGCTGCCGTTTCTGGCTATGGAATTTAGTACCTGTCGCGATCCGGGCGCTATTCCCAGAGAGACGCCCGGCGGAAGGTGTTTGCCTTTTAGCATTGCCGCCACGGTCATGAGGTCCACATAAGAGGAATTGGTGCACGAGCCGATCATAACCTGGTCTACAGGCAGGTCGAGGTCCTTGATCCGGACAATATCTCCAGGGCTGTGGGGCGCAGAAGCGAGGGGCTCTATCTCTGAGAGATCTATATCGATGGTTTGATCATAGACAGCATCTTTGTCTGGAGAAATGGGGAACCATTGCTCTTCCCTTCCCTGGGCCTGCAGGAACCTTTGTGTCTGCTTATCGCTGGGGAATATGGATGTAGTGACCCCTGTCTCTGCTCCCATATTGGTTATGGTGGCTCTCTCCGGGACGGTGAGGCTGCTTATGCCTTCTCCGGTGTATTCGCAGACACAGCCGACGTTTCCTTTGGTGCTCAGGATGGAGAGGACCTTTAAAATTATGTCTTTGGCCGTGGCCCAGGGCTGCAATCTGCCTTCCAGCCGGACATTGATCACGCGTGGAGCAGTCAGATAATAGGCTCCTCCTCCCATGGCTACGGCCACATCAAGCCCACCAGCTCCAATGGCTATGGATCCCACTCCCCCCGCGGTAGGTGTGTGGCTGTCTGATCCCAGCAGGGTTTTGCCTGGCCGGGCAAATCTCTCCAGATGGACCTGATGACATATGCCGTTTCCAGGCCGGGAGAAGTAGATGCCGTACTTTTTCGCTATGGACTCCAGGTAGGCGTGATCATCTGCATTTTCGAAGCCTACCTGGATGGTATTATGATCGACATAGCTTACGGACAACTCAGTGGCGATTTCATCGAGTGCCATAGATTCCAACTGAAGATAGGCCATGGTCCCTGTTGCATCCTGGGTCAGGGTCTGGTCTATCTTTATGCCGATCTCTTTTCCGGTTTCATAGGAGCCATCCGCGAGGTGTTGTCTCAGGATCTTCTCAGTTAGTGTGTAACCCATAAAAGGCCTCCAGCAGGCATTTTTTATACCGCTCTCCGATCTCTGACTGTGGATTATGATGTTATTAAAACTAAGCGATGCGCTTTGTTTTATCTGCCAGAGCTATGAGATGTCAATCCTGCCGCGAATCTGTTGAGCAAAAAGGTTATATACGTCTGAGTTATTGGATGGGTTCGGCCCGCCTGAAAGGGTAGGGTTATAGGTCCTATAGATAGCGATTATAGGGTCTTAGCAAGACATCGGTCAAAGGGATCATCTCCTTTTAATGATTTTCCAGATGGAAAGGCATTGAGGGAAATGGTTAAATACCAAAGCTGATAACCTTAATGGGCCGATTAGGCATCGCAGGAAAAAGGCTGCGACCCCGATTCGATGAAGGGCCGAGTTCCAATCTGCGATATAAGAAA
>NOLC01000193.1 GCA_002256595.1 Methanosaeta sp. NSP1
CCGGGCTCCAAAATCCTCATGATAGGTGATGGCAACCAGAGTCATTTCCACCTCTCTAGAGCTCGGTTATGCGCGGGTATCTCTCCAGGAGCATCCCTTCTACCACAATGGGCATCTGCCTCTTGGCATCTTTGACTGCGCTCTCCAGCTCCCAGTCGGAGCTGGAACAGATGGAAATGAGGGGTTCGCCCTTCTTCACCCTCTCGCCCATCTTCTTGTGGATGGTGACTCCTGCCTTCTTATCCGCCGGCGCTCCGGCTATGCGGGCCAGCTCCACCAGCCGCTTATTGAAGAAGGCAACCACATAGCCACCCGCCGGGGCCAGGATATCCTCGCAGTTCTCACCGGTGACTATATCCTCGCTTTTGACCTTTGGGTCGCCGCCCTGTATCTCTATGATCTGCTTCAGCTTTTCCAGGGCCTTTCCGCTGGTGAGAATCTCTTCCGCCGCGCTGTAGCCTTCTCCCCGCCCGGCCACTCCGCCCATCTCCAGCAGTATGCCGGCCAGGGATAGGCTCTTCTCCTTGAGGCTGTTGGGACCTCCTTTGTTCTCCAGAACTGTGAGCGCCTCCTTGACCTCCAAAGCCGGCCCAATGGTCCTGCCCACAGGCGAGCCTCCGAAGGTCATGGCGCATTCCACCCGGATGCCCAGCCTCTCTCCCAGATCGATCAAATCCCTAGCCAGGGTCCGGCCCGCTTCCGGCGTGGCCAGCTTGGTTCCAGGTCCCACCGGCATGTCCACAACCACGGCATCCGCACCCACAGCCCCCTTCTTGGCCATGATGGATGCCAGCATCTGGCTGTAGGGATCAATGGAGAGGGCATACTCCGCCTTGATCAGCTTGTCGTCGGCGGGAGCGATATTGGTGGCTCCGCCCCAGACGATTACCCCTCCCACCTTCTCCGTCAATTCCTTGATCTCGGCGGCGGAAAACTCCACCGGGGCCAAGATCTCCATCAGGTCTGCCGTGCCGCCTGCTCCGGTGATGGCCCTGGAGCTGGTCTTGGGAATGAGAAGCCCTGCCGCAGCCACTATGGGAACAATAAGCAGTGAGACCTTATTGCCGGGGACGCCCCCGATGCTGTGCTTGTCCATGACCGGATGGGTATCGAAGTGGATCCGCTCGCCGGTCTCGATCATGGCCTTGGTCAGCCACTCCACCTCCTGGCTGTCCATATTATGGATATAAGAGGCAGTAACATATGCGGCAAGCTCTATATCGCTGAGGTTATTGTCCACTATATCCTGGACTATGATGCGGATCTGATCTTCAGTCAGCTTCTGCTTGTCCATAAAGCTCTTGATATAGCAGATTGAGGCGGGCTTGGGAGCGGGAAGGATATCTACGGTGGTGGGAGTTTTGAGCTCTTTTAGGGCCTCGGTGAATATCCCGATCTCTCCTGGCTTGACCATCTCCAGGGTGGTATCCAGGATGGCTGTGGTTGCCGCTCCCTTGGTTCTCACCCTGACTCTATCGCCGGCATTGAGACCTCTCTCTCTGGCATCAACGACATTGAGCATGACTTTGTGCTGACCAATCTCGATATCAAACGGACGAACCTGCAACATACAAAGAACCTCGCGCAATAGAACATAAATTAATAACTAACTCTCCATTAAAGTCAGAGATCTGATCCATTCTCCCCTGGCCTCGCGGGTGGTTCCCACCACCAGGCGCAGGCCATTTTCCGTCTCTTCCAGCACCCCTTTGGCCTCTATTCTCTCCCCAGGCAGGGCCTGGCCGGCATAGGTATGGGAGTAGCTGAATATCTCCTTTACCTCAGGATGGTCCAGGCGGTAGATGGCAGGGCTGTCGAAGGAGAAGTCGGCATTAACAACCCGGGCCTCAATTTGGGCGGCTCCGGCCTGCCTGCCGCGAGGCTGGGGCTGTATCTGCTCCCAATCACGGGTGAAGAGGAGGTCGAAGTAGGTGCCCTCGACCATGCCCCGGTTGCCCTTGCGCTTCTCGTGGATCATGAACTCCTCAAAGCCGATCTCCGGCTTTCTCTTGAGGTAGATCTTCCTCCAGGTGGCCTCATCCAGGTCATCCATTTCTCCATTCGATTTAGCCCTTGCCAGGATATCCCTGGCCTTCCACCAGGATGGGCCATAGACCACGAAATCTATATCCGAGCCGGGGGCTTGCAGCCCCACCAGCATGGAGCCGGTGATTCCCATCTGCTGCATCGGCACTCCCGCCCCGGCCAGGGTTTGTACAATCCTCTTTACCCTGGGATCGGTCTGGGCTAAGGCGAGAAGAGCATGGCTGGGAGAGAAGGTCAGTTCTATCTCCTCAGCCGGCACCTGATGCAGGTCGGCCACCCAGTCCGGCTGCTTAGTCCGGAGAAATCGATAGGCATCATCGAAATCCAGCTTCCGGTAGCGTCTGCCCCCGGCCTCTCGCTCACCCTTTAAATCCGGAACATAGCGCAGGAGCGATCTTATGCCATGCGGGTGGCAGTAGTCGGATACGGCGAATATCCAGCCCTGTCTGGTCTGGAAGAAGTCCCTGATCCTGAGATTCAACCTATCGCCCTCATTGCTATGTCCAGGCCTGCACCCGGCCTAACTATCACCCTCTTCTCCAGGTCCAGAAGGGTGGAGGGCTGGCCGTAAGGGCATTTTCCTCCGTCCACCACCTCATCCACACGGGCCCTGATCTCCGGGGAGACCGTGTCAACGCTGGTAGGAGGATTCGATCCGGTGCGATTGGCACTGGTTGAGGTGATCGGCCCGGCCAAATCGATGATCCTCAAAGCAGTCTCATGATCCGGATACCTGATGCCCACCAAAGACGAGCCTGCGGTGAGAATATCAGGAACTATGCTCCTCTTTTTGACCAGAACGGAAACCGGCCCGGGAAGGATCTGATGTAGCAGTTCCATATCCTTGCGGCTCACCTGTGCCACCTTCTCAAGCATATCGAAATTGGAGACGGCCAGGGATATAGGCCGGTCCAGGGGCCTCTTCTTGATCAAAAAGACCCTCATTACGGCCTGTTCATCCAGGGCATTGGCACCCAGGCCGTAAACGGTCTCAGTAGGGTAGACTATCACTCCACCCCCTATCACATAGCGGGCGGCGCTGTCTGTCATCTCTCTGATTTCCGTTTGATGCTGGCTATGTCGCCCAGGGTCAAACCGCGACCCGAGAGCCCGGATTTGAAGCGAGCCTCGCTGGCCTGGTCGGTGAGAGAGATCTTCAGTTCCCTCTCCAGCTTCTTTCGGATTTCATCTTCGGGTGAGATCTCCTCTCGCTCGATCTTCCGCAAAAGGGTTGCCTTCTCCTTGATCCTGACCGCCAGCTCCTCCAGGGAGAGGCCCACCCCCTCTCGGGACTCCCTGATCTTTCGCCCGAAATCGGGAACAATCTCCACCAGATCTTTGAAGTGGTCGCGGGGTTTGGGCCTCGTTACGGTGAAAGCCCTCTCCGCGGGGACCATCTTCCTGGGCACAGGAGACCATTTATCTTCCGGCTTGCCAAAGCGGGCGCAGCCCTTGCACACCTCCAGCGCTGAGCCGTCAATTACAATCCTCTGGGGTGCTCCAGAGATCTCAGCGCCGCAAATCTCGCATTGCTTCTCGGTCATTTCGGGAAACCTTTATAGGGGTCGGAGTTTAATAACCTTTGTAATTATGGAAAGCGGAGAAGGCATGAATGAGTCACAGGCCGGTGCGGATTTCTCGCGCTACATCCTGGACCGCATGCGTCAGCTTGAGGAGAGAAACCTGGCGCTGCGAGAGCAGAAGGACCGCGTGGAAGGAGAGAAGCGGCTGATCGAGAACCAGAAGCTCAAGTTCGAGAGAGAGGCTCGCAAGCTGCGCAGCGAATTGGAGAGGCTGCGTGTCGGTCCCATGATCGTGGGCACCATCGTGGATGTCCTGGACGAGAACAGGGTCATAGTCAAGAGCAGCACCGGCCCGAGGTTCGTGGTCAATCTATCTCAATTCATCGAGGAGGAGATCAAGCCCGGGGCCCAGGTGGGCCTTAACCAGCAGTCCTTTGCTGTGATGTGCGTTCTGCCTTCTCCCCGCGATCCGGCGGTCTTCGGCATGGAGATCGAGGAGGCGCCTGATGTCCATTTCGAGCAGATCGGCGGCCTGGACAGCCAGATCTCCGAGATCAGGGAGATTGTGGAGCTGCCACTCAAGCGCCCCGACCTTTTCACGGCCGTAGGAATCGTGCAGAAATACATCGGCGAGGGAGCGCGGCTGGTGCGGGAGCTCTTCGAGCTGGCCAAGAGCAAGTCGCCTGCGATTATATTCATAGACGAGCTGGATGCCATAGGAGCCCGGCGCATGGATGGGGCCACCAGCGGCGACCGTGAGGTGCAGAGGACGCTGATGCAGATCCTGGCAGAGATGGATGGATTTGATGCCCGGGGCGAGGTCAAGCTGATCGCCGCCACCAACCGCCTGGATATGCTCGATCCGGCCCTGCTCCGGCCAGGGCGCTTCGACCGGGTGATAGAGATTCCCATGCCCACCAGAGAGGCACGCGAGGCCATCTTGAAGATCCATACCTCGGGCATGAACCTGGATCCGGGAGTGAACCTCAAGCTGATATCGGACATGGCCGAGGGATCCAGCGGCGCGGACCTCAAAGCCTTGTCGACCGAGGCGGGCATGTATGCCATCCGTGAGGAGAGGACCACGGTCTATCATAGCGACTTTGAGAATGCCGCGGCCAAGATACTGCACAAAGAGAGGGGCATGGTCAGCGAGCCTGAGGATCTGGTTCAGCAGTACATTTAAAGCCTGGTTGATTCGATTCCCAAACCCTTTTTTCCTTTTCAGCAAATCGGAGAAAAATTTCATGCTCCCGCGAGTGATTCTTCATAATGCTGTCAGCCTGGACGGAAGGATAGAGGGCTTTCCTCTGGACCTAGAGCAGTACTATGAGCTGGCTTCTACCTGGAAAGAGGACGCCACCCTGGCCGGCTCGCAGACATTTCTTAAAGCGGCAGTTGAGGCCCCGCCGGAGGACCAGAGCGCTTTTCTTCCCATCCAGGCGGATTCGGAGGACAGAAGGCCGCTTCTGGTAATACCCGACAGCCGGGGGCAGATCCGCACCTGGCACTACCTGAGAAGCCTGCCCTACTGGCGCGGCTTTGTCGCCCTTTGCTCCCTATCCACCCCTCAGGAATATCTGCATTACCTGGAGCGCAGGCACATCGACTGCATCATCGCCGGCGGCGAGCATGTGGACCTGCGGGCCGCCCTGGAGGAGATATGCTCACGCTACGGCGTCAAGGTGGTGAGAGTGGATGCGGGAGGCACATTGAACGGGCTGCTCCTCCGCCAGGGCCTGGTAGATGAGATAAGCCTTCTCATATATCCCAGCCTGGTAGGAGGTGAGACGCAGAGCAGCATCTTCAGAGCTCCAGACCTGCCGCTGCCTGCGGGCCCGTCCTGGCAGGCGCCTGAGGGAGTCGTCTCTGTTCATCTCATAGATGCACAGAGGCTCAAAGGGGATGTGATGTGGCTGCGCTATGAGGTTCGGCATTAAACTCCTGCTGCATCTCTGCCTCTCTGCTTCATAGCCCCGGGCCAAAATGATTAAATCTCCATCTCTCGTTCTTTTTTATCATGATAGGAAATAAAATCCTGAAGATCATAGCCCTTCTCGGCATCCTCCTCCTGATGGCAGCCCCGGCCTGCTCTCAGATGAATAGGGACACGCCATTTCTGGCCAGCAAGATTCCCCGCACCTCAGAGAACAGCATAGGCCAGGGCAGGCAGCCCATCTCCCCCGTGGTGATCTCAACCCCCTTCAATGCCCAGGCCACATCCGACCTCTACCTGGTGGCAGATGCAGCAAACACCACCTGCAATCAGGCCTCCTTTACTCTAACTCTGACTCCATCCCCCAGCGGATCCTCCGGATATCAGGCGGTAAAGGTAAGAGTCATAGAAAATCGCCAGGGCACGCCCACAGCAGTGGCCGAGCTGACCCTTCTTCTGCCTGCCAGCGGCGGCTCTCTTCATGAGACCATAGGCTTTGCCAGCGCCTCATCCGGAGCAGCCAATGAGATCACCCTGGTGGTAGATCCCGACAACCAGGTAGCAGAGACGGATGAAAGAAACAATACCCTGGCCATCAGCGCAGCCTGCCGGAGTTAAGGGCAAACGGAACAAAGCAGGGATCTTCATTATATCCTGCCCTAATTCCCTCCCTTCTCTTTCTCAGTAACCCTGATCTCTTCTATCGCCGTATGGGGATAGTTGCCGCTCTCATCCTTCTCCAGGTACTTGACCATATCCCAGACATTGAGCAGCGCTGCCGAGACTCCGGCCAGAGCCTCCATCTCCACCCCTGTCCTTCCCACCGATGTCACAGTGACCAGAGCCTCAATTCGCCTCTCCGACAGCTCAAAGCTCACCTCCAGCCCGGTGATGGAAATGGAGTGGCACATGGGAATCAGGCGTGGCGTGTCCTTGACTGCCAGGATGGCCGCCAGTCTGGCTGTGGCCAGCACATCCCCCTTCTTCACCCGACCCGATCTTATGGCCTCGATGGTTGCCTCTTGCAGGCGGATGCGGCCGGTGGCCCTGGCCCTGCGAAAGACGGGCGGCTTATCTGTGATATCCACCATCCCCTCCAGCTTTTCATTCGGATCTGAATTCATGCGCCCTTCACCGTCCGCCTCTGATCATGCCTATGATCCCGATATTCTCATGGCCAGGGGGATCTTCTCGATCACATCGGTGCATAGTCCTTCTCCAGATAGGCCAGATCTCCCGCCCGGCCGTTGACAAAGGCTGCCGCCGTTGCCGCCCGTATGGCTGAAGCTCTGGCATAGAAGGCAGCCACAATGCCCGCCAGTACATCTCCCGTCCCGCCCACGGTCATTCCCGGATTTCCGGTGGCATTGGCCCGCACCACCTCTCCGTCGGAGATCAAATCCACCTTGCCCTTGAGCAGAACCACCAGACCCTTTTCCCGGGCATATTTTCTGACCGGCTCTATCCTTTCCCTGCAGCCCAAGCGGGAGAGCGATATGCCGCTGATCCTCTTGAACTCCCCGGCATGAGGCGTGACTATGCCCTTTATAGGAAGGTCGGGGTGCAGGGCGTCGGCATCTATCACCGTCTTGCTGCAGAGGGGCATGATCTCGGAGAGGACCTGCCTGGTCTCCGGGTCCTGGCCCAGTCCCATGCCCATCACCACCACATCATGCCTGGCGATCTGCTCCCTGAGAAGGCCCAGATCCTGGGGCCGGAGGTGATCTGCGGACAGCCCGGCCACGATGAGGTTGGGCGAGTAGCCCGATATAGTCCGGGCCGCATCCCTGGGCGCAGCAACTGTGACTATGTCCGCTCCCGCCCGCAGAGCAGCCAGAGCCGAGAGGGCAGGCGCTCCGGTGTAGGGCCCGCCCCCTATCACCAGTATCCTCCCCGAGTCGCCCTTATGGCTCTCCGAAGCCCTCTTTCCCATGAGCCATAGGTCTCCCTCTCCCACGAAGAGCTCAGCCGCAGGAGGTATTCCTATATCGGCCAGGATGGCGTTCTGGGGAAGGCCCGGCTTGGGCCTGTGGAAGGTTACTATGGCATCAGCCCGGACCGTCTTATTGGTGCCCATGCCGCTGGGAACATCCACCGAGAGCACCGGCCTGCCCGAGCGGTTGATGGCATCTATGGCCTGTGCCTCCAGGCCGATGATCTGCCCCCGCACTCCGGTCCCGAATATGGCATCCACAATCAGGTCGCAATTTGTTAACGACATCTCCGAGCTGTCCTTTGTCTCTTGCAGATCATAATCCAGCAGGGAGAGGATCTGCCAGTTCCTCCTGGCCTCCTCGGTGGCGATATCCCTGGCCCGTCCCAGGAGATAGACAGTCACATCAAAGCCGGCCAGATGCCTTGCAGCCACAAAAGCATCCCCGCCGTTGTTGCCCCTTCCCGCCACCACTGCAATCCTCTTTCCCCCTGCCCTGGCTCTGACCTCGCGAGCCAGAGCTGCTCCGGCATTCTCCATAAGCTGCAGCGGCAGGAGGCCGAAGTATCGGCAGTTGGCATCCAGAGCGGCCATCTCTTCTGCAGAAATAACCTTCATGCAAATGGGGTATCTGTTGATGGAATAAGCTGTTTGCGGCAAAGGAACTTGAAATGAGGTTAGTAGATGATACGATTGGCTCTTCGCTGATTTGTGCAGCAGATCCAGGAGAAAGAAAATTCTGCCTAAGAGAGCAGAAAAAAGCACTAAGTCTGAAGAAGATCTCACTTTAGGAAAGCTTTATAAAATCAGGGCGTCATTGAGATGCCGTCCCTTTAGAGGGCTGGCACGAGCTTGGAATTTGTTTCTGCGGTGAATGCCGGTGCAAGAAGGGGACTACAGGCCGCGTTGATAGGTCCTTGTGGTAGGATATTGACTATCGTCTACCTATGACCATGAGACAACCCAGATGCGGTACAGACGCCCGTTGCGAGGGTTACTGGACTGACTGCGGATACCCATCGGATGATGTGCCAGAGTTAGTATCGGGCGACAGCACATAATTTTCTTCACAATAAGGATCGACAGCTTAATCATTTCCTCTGCCCTAGATGGAGACTCGTGTTTGGCCGGCTCATTACCCTGGAGGGCATAGATGGCTCAGGAAAGAGCACCGCCTTGCAGCACATCGCCCGCAAAGTTGCCGAGAAGCAGCCGCAGAGGAAGACCGTCCTGACTGCTGAGCCCACCTCAGGCGAGGTGGGGCGCATCCTGAGAGCGGAGCTGTCGGCCGCCAGTGAGGTTGAAAAGCCTTCTGCTGCATTGCTTATGAATGAGCTGTTTCTTTTTATGGCCGACCATGCTCAACACCTGGCCAATACTATTGTGCCCTCCCTGAAGGATGGGGCAGTGGTTTTGTCCGACCGATATGCCGACTCCACAGCCGCCTATCAGGGTGTAACCCTGGAGGGAATTGTGCCCCATCCGGTTTCCTGGATCCAGGAGATCTTTCGTCCCTGGAATGTCGTTCCTGATATGACCCTGCTATTCCTCCTGGACCCTGAATCGGCATTGATGAGATTGAAATCGCGCCGGGGAAGGGAGAAGTTCGAGCGGCTGGAGTTCTTGAGAATGGTGGACGAAAACTTCCGGAGCATGGCTTCAAGCGAGCCGGAGCGATTTGTGCTCATCGACGCCGCTCAGGATGAAGGGACCGTGGCGCGAAATGCGACCAGGGCAGTCCTGGAGCTGCTGGGCAGATAGATCTAGGAAAGAGCCAGATCTATCAGCTTTTTGGCCCAGGCCAGCTTCTTCTTCTTCCTGGGCGTGACGCTCTGGTCCTCAAAGTCGAATCCCACCAGCTCTATAGAGGCAGCGCCCATCTCCCTGGCCAGAAATACCGCCCGGTCTCCGTCTGTGAACCCACCGAAGTTATAGAGGCCCTCCGGCGGCCGGCACTGCGCTGTGCCTATGACCCTATCCAAAAGCGGCACATATCTCTTTAGAGCCTCCAGGTTGTCCCCATGAGCATGCACTACCACGAGACAGCCCATTTGATTGGCCTTTAGGGTGGCCGGAAAGGGGCCGTCCAGGTCGGTAACAACTATCGCAGGCAGGATGCCATGATCCAGAAGAGAGACCGTCGCACCGTCCGCTGCCAGGAAAACAGCATTATCCACCTTTCCGTCTCGCATGTCCTCCAGCTCCCGAGACAGGCAGGGAGCATTGCCGCATACTACTGCTCTTCTTCCAGATAGCAAAGCCTCTGCGGCCAATAGAGAGTTTTCTCTTCCTTGCAGCAGCTCTCTTAGAAGCTCTGCCGCCTCTTCATCCCGGCTACGGGAAAAGCCAAAGTCCTCCAGTATGGCC
>NOLC01000032.1 GCA_002256595.1 Methanosaeta sp. NSP1
CAAGATTCTCCAGGGAGATTGCGGGAGGCGATGCCATGAAAGAAGACCTTTTTCTGAGTGTATGCAGATGCCTGTTGTATTTATCCTATATAAAATGGGGTTTATAGGGATTGATTTTAATCACCAGCCTGCAAGGCGTTCCTTCTGCGGGCGGCCTATTGCCTCATCAAGGAACCCTACCCGCCAGTCATTGTAGCTTTATTGGGCCGAGGGTATCATCCAACCATGATAGGAGAAATGCAATTATAAGCTGATAGAGTCATGTCCTTGGACTTGCGGGAAAGCTTAATAGCCTAAAAGAAAAGAAGGCTGGCTGATGGGCTCGTAGGGTAGTGGACATCCTAGCGGGCTTCGGTGGCTTATAGTCGAAGATACCCGCTGACCTGGGTTCGAGTCCCAGCGAGTCCGTTATTCTTCTTTCCATGCTGAATTTTCTCTGTCCTTTATCTTGCTTGTTATCATCTCTGTTCAGTAAAAGCCTTCACTGCCCATATCAGATCCATTTTGGAAGGCGAAGGATTTGAGGTTTTTCTTCTGCCGTGCATCCTGAGGCTTATGGGAGTTTCATACCGGTCTTGCTTCGCCTTAAGGATCATTAAGTATATGATCAATTGCAAGCTCTAATAAACCTGAAGCTAGATCCCTGCAATAGAAGAGTGATTATGAGCGAAGATAATTCGGACAAAGCCAAGGAAAGCATCCTGTCCGCAGCCAGGAGGATCATATCCCTGGGGCCGATATGCGATAGCTGCCTGGGGCGGCAGTTTGCCATGCTGGCTACAGGATTCACCAATGCCGAGAGAGGGCGCTCTCTCAAGTCCGTCCTGGCCATGCAGGCGGGCGCAGACGAGGACGGCGTCATCCTGGAAGAGCTGGCTCCGTCTTTTCTGCCGGCGCGACTCAAGCTGGGCAGAAAGGGCGAGGATGATGCCCCATGCAGCGTATGCCTGGGTGAGATGGCCCCGGCGAACCTGGATCTCTGGGCGGAAAAAGCAGCAAGAGCCCTCGCCGAATGGGAGTACAGGACACTGCTTGTGGGCACCCGGATGTCCGGATTGCTGGCGGAGAACGAGGAGCTGGTCGTAGCTGATGGGGGCTCGGTCCATGCCGAGCCCTTCAAGTCGGAGCTCAATCGCGAGGTAGGAAAGAGGCTCTCGGCCCTGACGGGAAAAGCAGTAGATTTAAAGAGCCCGGATGTGGTGGTCCATCTCAACCTGGAAACGGGGGAGGTAGAGCTACAGTTATCATCCATATTCATTCGCGGCCGCTATCGCAAGCTGGTGCGGGGCATCCCCCAGACCCGCTGGCCCTGTCGCGAGTGCCGCGGTCGCGGCTGCGAGCGCTGCGGCGGCACGGGAAGGATGTACCCGGAGTCGGTTGATGAGCTGATCCGCCCGGCGGTTATGCAGGCTGCAAAAGCCGAGGACACCGTATTTCACGGGGCGGGCCGCGAGGACATCGACGCCAGAATGCTGGGCAGCGGTCGGCCATTCATCGTGGAGGCAGTCCGGCCCCGCATGCGGAGCATCGACCTGGCCCGCCTGGAGGAGGAGATCTGCCGTCAGGCAGAGGGCAAGGTGGAGGTCACAGGGCTTTCCTGGGCCGATTCTGCAATGGTAGAGCGGCTCAAGGAGGCCGCTTTTGAAAAGACCTACTCTGCTCTGGTACGGCTGGGCGGTGAGGTAGCAGAAGAAAAGCTTAAATCCGTCTTGAAGGAATTAGAAGGGTCGATCGATCAGCGTACGCCCACTCGCGTCTCTCACCGCAGGGCAGATAAGCTCAGGGTGAGGAGAGTCCACAGAGCTGATTTAATAGAGATGACGGGCAATACGGCCCGCATAGAGATCAGAGGCGACAGCGGCCTGTATATCAAGGAGCTTATCTCCGGAGACGGAGGCAGAACCAGCCCCAACCTCGCCGAAGCCCTTAAGGTAGACGCGATCGTCGAAGAATTGGATGTAATAGATGTAGGTGGAGAATCAGATGGCACATCATCACGGAATGCGGAAGAAGTCTAGAGACAAGATGAGCAAGACGGTAAGGGCTAGGGGAATATCCCCGGTGGTCAGGGCGATCCAGGAGTTCGAGAAGGGCGCAATGGTTCATGTGATCATCGATCCCAGCATACACAAGGGCATGCCTCATCCCAGGTTCCACGGAAAGACTGGCGAGGTCGTGGGCAAGAGGGGAAGAGCCTTTGTGCTGAAGGTCACTGATGGCGATGCCACCAAGACACTGATTGCATTACCAGAACACCTAACTGCACAGAAATAGATGATTGTCAAAAGCGTCTTGCAGGAGGATCTTCTGACCCTGGCGGAGGTCAAAGACATCCTGGATCAGATTCGGGACAAGCGTTCCGATGAAGAGGAACTGGGCTACGAGCTGCGCCGAGCCATCCGTCATGCAGAGCTCTTCAGCAAGGGCACTGCAGAGGAGAGCCGGGCAGTGGTAGCTGAGCTCATTAAGCTGGAGAAGATGAACCTGGAGATTGCGGTCAAAATCGCCGATATCAAGCCTGTAAACAAGGATGAGCTAAGGGCGATTTATGCCAAAGAGAGGTTCACTTTAAGCGAAGAAGAGCTCGACAATATTCTAGAGATCGTATTCAGGGGGTAGAGGCACATGCCTGAGGGGAGACCGCCAAGGAGAGAAGAAGTAGCTAGGGTTCTCGATTACCTCCCCTACGGAAAGGCTCCTGACACCAGGAGCTACCAGAAGCAGCCTCTGGTCCAGGCCGTGGGCGAGGCCAATTTTGTGCTCATGGAAATGACACCCAAAGAGGGAGTTGTTCCCGCGCCAGGAACCAGGATCTATATTGGGAGCGGAAGCAGGGATATCATAGATCATGTCAACCACAGGATAGAATATCCTGAACTCTCCAACAGCGCCAAGCTGGAGCTGCCCTACCAGATTCAGAGCATTGTTCTGGATAACGAGGCCAGGTTCGTCCGCTATTTCAATGAGGCCGGGCCCATCACCACCCGCATGCATGCTCTGGAACTCTTGCCGGGGATAGGCAAGAAGCTGATGTGGGCCGTTCTAAATGAGCGGAAAAAAGGGGCATTCAAGGGTTTTGCCGATCTTATGGAGAGAGTGAAAGGGCTTCACTATCCAGAGAAGCTCATAGCCAAAAGGGTTGAAGACGAGCTGGTGGATGACCGCATCAAGTACCGCGTATTCACCACTGCTCCACGCATGAGATAGATGAATCTAGGACAGCATTTTCTGGTGGACGAGGCCATAGTCTCACGTATAGTGGAGTATGCCGACCTGGGTCCGAAGGATTGGGTGCTGGAGATTGGACCGGGCCCTGGAAACCTCACTGCTGCCCTGGCGGCAAAGGCGGAGGAGGTCTATGCTGTGGAGATAGACCCTGAGCTGGCGGCCCAGCTCTCGGGGCGATTTTCCAATGTCCAGGTGATTGCTGGAGACGCCCTCAAGGTCGAGCTGCCGGCCTGCAACAAGATAGTATCCAACCTGCCCTATCAGATATCTTCCAGCCTGACCTACCGGCTGCTCTCCCGGCCTTTTGAGATGGCGGTTCTGATGTACCAGTGGGAGTTTGCCCGGCGATTGAAAGCCGCCCCGGGTAGCGAGGACTATGGGCGGCTGGCCATGACCGCGGGCTTTTTCTGCCAGGCCGAGATCCTGGAGAAGGTCTCCAAGATGGCCTTCCGGCCCGTGCCCCAGGTGGACTCGGCCATAGTCCGGCTCCTGCCCCGCAAAGATCGCCCCGCCGGCGATGCGGTGGAGCTGATAAGGCTGGCGCAGGGGCTCTTCAACAATAGGCGCAAGAAGGTGAAGAAGGGCCTGGCATCCTTGGGGGCCAGGGGGCCGGATCTGGCCGGGCTGGATCCGGACCTTTTGGAAAAGAGGCCGGAGCAGCTCTCCCCGGATGAGGCAGCGGGCCTGGTGGGGGCCATATCGCGAAAAAGAAGCCTAAAATAAGTTCAAGCAGGAGAACGGCTGATCTTCTGTGTCCGACGCCAAGACAGGCAGGAATATCCTTTTACTGGGCCTGGTCAGCCTTCTTAACGACATCAGCAGCGAGATCATCCAGCCGGTTCTGCCGCTTTTCATAGCCTCTTTAGGAGGAGGCACTTTGGCGGTGGGCCTGGTGGGGGGATTTTCCGAGGGGCTGCCCAGCCTGATAAACTCCTGGCTGCCGCAGAAAGCTGGCTGGCCGTCTTTCTGGCGAAAAGCCTGGAAAGGTGCGGCAAAGGCCTGCGATCCGGCCCTCGCGACGCCATGATCTCCGAGTCTGTGGCGCCTGGCGGCAGGGGAAGGGGGTTCGGGCTGCACCGGGCTATGGACTCCACCGGGGCAGTGATAGGATCGCTTCTTGCCTATTCTCTATGGCAGATGGGCCTCTCCTACAGCTCCATCTTTTTGGTGGCGGGAGTCCTGGCTCTGCTGGCCTTGCTGCCCTTTGCAAAGGTGAAGGAGAGCTACAGCGCTCCTAAATGCGAATATAGCTGGCGGCTCTCCGACATCCCGCCCGACCTGGGGCGCTTTCTGGCCATAGCCTGCCTCTTTGCCCTGGGCAACTTCAGCTATATGTTCTTCATACTGCGCGCCCAGGGGATTTTCTCCGGAGCGGAGGCCACAGCTTCGGCCTTATTGCTTTATGCACTATTCAACTCGACCTACGCCCTGCTGGCCCTGCCGGCGGGGATCTGGTCCGACCGGATAGGGCGGAAAAGGATTCTGGCTCTGGGCTATGCCCTCTTCGCCTTGACCGCCCTCGGCTTCGCCCTGGTAACCAGCCCGGCCGGCCTGATCATCCTCTTTGCCCTCTACGGTCTGGTTTATGCCCTGGTGGACGGATCGGAGAGGGCCTTTGTCTCCGACCTCAGCCCGCCTGGCCTGAGGGGAAGCGCTCTGGGGCTTTATTCCGGAGCCCTGGGGCTGGCAGCCATAGCCTCCAGTCTGCTGGCCGGGGCCGTCTGGCAGTGGTGGGGGCCAGAGGCAACCTTTTTCTTGGGGGCGGGAGCTGCCGGGACGGCGGCGGTGGGGATGATGGTGTGGAGGAAAAGGAGTGGAACACAGCCATGAAGATCGTATACACAGATAAGCTCGCCGCGCGATATCCGGCCAACCCCGTGGAAAGCCTGGACCGTGTGGCCGTTCCGGCCCAGCTGCTCCGGGAATGCGGCTATGAATTAGTTGATTTTGGGCCTGCCTCTATCGAGGACATCTCCAGGGTGCATGGGCGGGAGCACATAGAGCTGGTGAGGAAGATGGGCCTCTATGAGCCTGCCGCTCTTGCCGCTGGCGGGGCCATCGCTGCGGCAGAGCTGGCGCTCGCGG
>NOLC01000089.1 GCA_002256595.1 Methanosaeta sp. NSP1
ATTCCCAGGTGCTGAATTATCATATCCGCCAGGCCGCGCCTGATCATAAGCCACTCCTTGTAATAGGACAGCTCCCAAGGCACAGTGATAACAGCCATATCATCTTTGACTTCAGCCTCAAGATCCATGCGGGCGAAAGTCTTGATCAGGGCCTTGAGCTTCTCCTGCTGCTCCTCGATGCTCTCCACGATCTTGTACTCATAGACGATGGTCTTATCCGCCAGGGGGTGATTGAAGTCCACACTCACCTTGCGCCCGATGACTCTGGTCACTGTTCCCGTGCGGTTCTCAACTCCCACTCTCATTCCTGGATAGGGCTTCTGTTCCTTGAAGCGGTTGGCGGGGACCATCTCCACCTTTTTCGGATCGCGCAGGCCGAAGGCGTTCTCCGGAGCAATCTCCACCCTTCCGGAATAGCCTATCTCCTTGCCGATCATATCCTCTTCCAGGCCCTTGACCAGCTGGCCGGCTCCCAGGACTATGAGATGAGGGCCATAGGCGGCCTCCTCACTGAATATGCCCTTTTCCTTGGCTGTCTCCTCGTCGGTAGCAGCAATAACCTGGCCGTCAACCATCTCGGTGTAATCAATTCTGATGAAATCGCCATTTTTCACAGTCATCTTATTCTCCGTCCTAAACCATACTCAAGCAGATGGAAAGTTCAATGGGGCAAGACAAGGCCGGAGCCTGATTTATACCTTCGCATTGATTTATATCAGGTATTCTGCTATATTTTCCGTGAGGGGCTGCTCGCAGTAGAGGCAGCGCAGCAGGACGGGATTCTTGGTCTTGACCAGCATCCGGGATTGGATGGGCTCGGCGGTGTTGGAGATGCAGCTGGGGTTCTGGCAGCGAACCACCCCCACGATCTCGTCGGGCAGATCCACCTTTCGCTTGGCAATTATATTGCAGTCTCTGATGATATTGATGGAAGCGGCCGGGGCGATGAGGGCGATGCGGTTAACCTCCTCCTCCAATAGCTCGCGCTCCTCCACCTTGACTATGTCCTTCTTTCCCAGCTTTCTGCTATCCACATTCATGACCACGGAGAGGGTAGCGTCCGTGGTCCCGTAGATGCCCAGGATCTTGAGCACATTCAAGGCCTGGCCTCCGGCTATATGGTCTATCACTGTGCCGTTGTTGATGGGCTTGACTTTGAGCCCCTTTGGCTCCTCTTTAAGCCGGTTTTGGTAGCACTCTGATTTTCTTTTTCCGTTCTCTTGGCCCAAGGATTCCTTCATGGCTATGCACCTGTTTCTATAAGCATCTTCAAGAGAGCCATTCTCACCGGTACTCCATAAAACGATTGCTGAAAATAACGGGCATGTGCCGTCTGGTCCACGGAAGGAGAGATCTCGTCCACCCGGGGCAGGGGGTGCATGATGATGAGGTTCTTCCTGGCCCTGGACAGGAAATCGGGTGTGATCCTGTAGCTGCTGGCCACCTTTTTATATTCCACCGGATCGGGGAACCTCTCCCGCTGGATGCGGGTCATATAGAGCACATCCACATTGTTGACCACTTCTCCCAGGTCGCTGGCCTCGCGAAGCGGTGTGCCCTTGCGGGAGAGATCGGACTTTATGGGCTCGGGCATTCTGAGGCCGGGTGGAGAGACCAGGGTGATGTCTGCACCGTACAGCGAGAGGGCATAGGCCAGGGAGTGCACAGTTCGGCCGTACTTGAGGTCTCCCACCAGCGCAATGCTCAGGTTCTCCAGACGGCTCTCTTTCTTAATGGTGTAGAGGTCCAGAAGGGTCTGGGTGGGGTGGTGGCCGGCTCCGTCTCCAGCATTTATCACCGGCACGGGCGAGAACTGGGAGGCCAGACGTGCCGATCCCTCCTTGGGGTGGCGGATGACCAGGGCGTCGGAGTAGCCGGCCACCACCCGCACCGTGTCCGCCAGGGACTCGCCCTTGGAGATGGATGAGCCCTCTGCCGGCCCCAGGTTGATCACGCTGCCGCCCAGCCGCTTCATGGCCGTCTCAAAGGACATGCGGGTTCTGGTGGAGGGCTCGAAAAAGAGCAGAGCCAGGATCCTGCCTGCCATCATGTCGCTCTTCTTGCCCCGGGCATAGGGCTCCAGGGATGCGGCCAGATCCAGAACCGAGTCGATCTCCTCCCGGGAGAACTCTCGCATGGAGAGAACATGCCTCTTCATGAACATGCTGGGGAATTTGGGTTTCTGAGATAATAAGGCTTCCACCTGCGTCTCTTAACCAAACCAGAGTTTTATTTCGTTTTCTCGGATAGGTAAATAGAAGGCTGCCATAATTTCGAATCAATCATATACTTGCCGCAGACCTACGCTGCCGCAAAGAGCTGGATGGCATGAAGGCCGGGGCAGCCCTCATCGGCGCCCCTTGCCGACCTCTTAAAGCTAATCATTTGTAAGCAGATTTCTCGTGGTATTCATTAGCCAATAGGGATATTTTGTCTCCTATGGGAATAGTCAGGTCGTTATCCTCCAGGCGAGCTATGCCCTCTTCGATATAGGTGATCCAGATCTTCTGCTCCACATCTCCTCTCTTGCGGTACTGCGCCTCTATCTCACGGTAGATGGCATCAAAGTCCAATTCTGCAATGACCAGCTTGGTGCAGTCCGGAGCGTCTCCAGGCCGGTTGGCGATCAGCTTCATGATGAAGATGTCCTCGATGGAGGCATCTCTAACCACCAGATTGCCGAAGGATCTGATTTTTGTAGCCCTCTGCCACATGTCCTCGGAGATGCTGAAGTCATAGGAGATCCGTTCGGCGAAAAGATCCAGGTTGTGTCTTCCCTTCACAGCCAGCCGGTTGACGCCCAGACGCTCGTGCCTCTTCTGCGGGCCGATGATCTGAAAGCCCAGGGCTCTGGCCGCGACAAGCAGCTGATCCTTATCCGCCTCGCTCCTGCAGACGACATCGATGTCCTTGGTGGCGTCTTTCATCCCCAGCTCCAGCATCACAGCTCCTCCTATGAGCAGAGCCTCGAGCTTCTGATCCAGAACCCGGCCGAGCTGCTCGAACAGCTCGCTCACCTCCTCACGTCTGGAGATCTTGCTAGAGCTTGATATCATAGAGATCCGTCCTGTCCTCGATGTCTTCAAGGGTTGGATAGCCACTGATCCTCTCGCCCTGCAAAACTGCTTTCAGATTACTCAATACAGGATGATCGATGGCATCCAATTTATTCCTGTTCTTGAGATAGAATAGTGCGCAAAAAAGCTTCTGGGAGGGCTCCCATGCCGAGTCCAGGGAGTGGACGAAGACCTCCTGAAGGGACAGCTCTCTCTTGGGCAGGGTGTAATAGTTGTCCCACAGGCCCAGATCGATCCCGTAATCCTCGTAGGCGGAAAAGGAGGTTATTGTGGCATCCTGCTGTCGGATGCTCTTGAAGATCACGCTGTCCTCGTAGCTCTTGATGATCAGGGCCTCACGGGGGACGAGGCGCAGGACCTGGTATTCCAGGAGCGCAGTCACGAAGTCCTTGAGCTCCGGCCATAGTTTGAAGTTGAAGGAGTAGCAGTAGGCTTTGCCTTGCCTGGAGCGGCTGACAGCACCCACCCGGAGGAAGCCTTTCAGATAACCGTAAAGGGTATCAACCGGAATGTCGGTCTCCGCAGCCAGGTCACCCAGGCTCCTGGGGGTCTGGTCCAGCCTGGCAAGAAGCTCCACTCTGCGGAGGGAGAGGATCTTATGCAGAGGAGTGGCCCGGTGAGAGAAGTAAAGCAGCTTGAAGGCCTCTGCCGGGGGCGTGCCAGCCAGGATGGCTTCACGCCCGCGCCGCTCCACCAGTCCCATCTTCACCAGATGAGTTATGAGCCTGGACACTGTCTCTCTCTGGAGGCCAAGCGTCTCCCGGAGGATGCGGGGATTCGACGGCTTTTCGGATCCAGCGATGAGGACAAGCGTTCGGATGTCGTTCTGGCTAAAAGGCATTGTTTTTTGAATTGGATCAAATATGTATATAAGTGTGATCCTATTTCAAGAGTACCTGGAGGAGCTGGCGTATATCCGGATCTGTTGCGGGAGAGACGGGAAGCTCTTGGGGATCGGCTTGGGAGCGAGGCGCGCCGATCCCTCCTTGGGGTGGCAGATGACCAGGGCGTCGGAGTAGCCGGCCACCACACGCACCGTGTCCGCCAGGGACTCGCCCTTGGAGATGG
>NOLC01000235.1 GCA_002256595.1 Methanosaeta sp. NSP1
GGGCAACGACCTGGCCGCTTTTCTCTTCGGCCACAGGATAACTGTGCATGGCAACGCCCAGGACGGTGTGGGAAACACCATGGATGCGGGAGAGGTGGTTGTACATGGCCGGGCCGGGGATGTTCTCTGCTTTTCCATGCGGGGAGGCGAGATCTATGTCAGGGATGGCTGCGGCTACAGAACGGCTCTGCATATGAAAGAGTATGAGGACAAGAGGCCGGTTCTGGTCATCGGCGGCACGTCCCAGGACTTTTTGGGCGAGTACATGGCGGGAGGAATAGTCCTTCTCCTGGACCTGGAGAATAAGGGTCATCAAGCCAATTTCATAGGCACGGGAATGCACGGCGGCGTGATCTACCTGCGGGGAAGCGTGGAGGACTGCCAGCTGGGCAGCCATGTGGCCCATTCCCCTGTAGACCAGTCCGACCGCAAGGTTCTGGACCACTATATCACCAAATTCCTGGAAAGGCTTCCTGAGGTGGCCTCGAGGCGAGAGGAGATAATCAATTCCCCCTTCGTCAGGCTAACCCCCAGGTCGAAGAGACCTTATAGCAGTCTGTATACCTACTAAAAATTTGCTCAGTGATGAATATGACAAAAGTGCTTGTTCCAACTGTCTGTCCCTACTGCGGTGCAGGCTGCGGATTTTGCATCGCAGTAGAAAAGGAGAGGGCCAGCGGAATAGAATACATGCCTGACCATCCCGTCAGCCAGGGAGCCCTATGTGCCAAGGGAAATGCGGCTTTGGAGATCCTATGCCATCCGGAGAGGCTTGTCTCTCCACTCAAGAGAAGAGGCGAGGGCTGGGTCAGTATCTCCTGGCCGGAGGCCATGGATCTGGTGGCCAGGGGCCTGAGCCAGGCCAAAAAGAAGCACGGCCCGAGAAGCCTGGCCTTCCTGTCTTCCTCCAAATGCAGCAATGAAGACAATTACCTCATGCAGAAGCTGGCCCGCCTTCTCGGCTCGCCCCATATAGACAACTGCGCCCGCCTCTGTCATTCTCCGTCGGTGGTGGGTCTGAACCGCACCCTGGGGGCGGCGGGAATGACCAATCCCATACCGGACATCGCCAGCTCCAGATGCATATTCATCATCGGATCGAACCTGGCAGAGAACCACCCGGTGATATCCCGCTGGATCCACCGGGCCAAGGACCGGGGAGCTGCGGTTATTGTAGCCGATCCCCGCGCCACGCCCACCTCCTGGATGGCAGACATATTTCTGCAGCTTAAGCCCGGAACGGATGTGGCTCTCTTGAATGGCATGGCCCATGTGATCATCAAGGAGGGGCTGATAAACAGAGATTATATCGACCGCAGCACGCGTGGCTTCGAGGCTCTGGCCGAAGCAGTGAAAGAGGCTACTGCTGAGAGGACAGCCGAGATCACCGGGGTAGCGGCCGAGGATATAGTGCAGGCGGCCCGGGCCTATGCCAAATCTCCCGCCTCATCCATTCTCTACTCCATGGGCATCACCCAGCACAGCACCGGCACGGACAATGTGCAGGCGGTATCCAACCTGGCTCTCATATGCGGCCAACTGGGCAGGCCCGGCACAGGAGTCATGCCCCTGCGGGGCCAGAACAATGTCCAGGGGGCCTGCGATATGGGGGCTCTGGCTGAGTTTTATCCCGGATACAAAAAGGCGGCCGATCCGAAGACCATCCAATATTTTTCTGCTGCCTGGAGCGTCCATGATCTGCCGCTGGGGCCGGGGCTCACTGCTACCGAGATGATAGAGGCGGCCGCGGCAGGAACGATTAAAGCCATGTATATTATGGGCGAGGATCCGGCCAACTCCGATCCCTGCAGCGAGAATGTGCGGCAGGCTCTGGAGAGCCTGGACTTCCTGGTGGTGCAGGATATATTCATGACTGCCACAGCCCAGCTGGCAGATGTGGTCTTGCCGGGAGCAGTCTGGGCGGAAAAGGAGGGAAGCTTCACCAATACCGAGAGGCGGGTCCAGTGGAGCCATAAGGCCATTGAGCCGCCGGGAGCGGCCCGCTCTGACGGGGAGATAATCTGCGATGTGGCCCGGTCCATGGGGCTGCAATTCGATTATCCACATGCGGCGAGCGTTTTAGATGAGATAAACCGGACAGTTCCCCAGTATGCCGGCATCACCCGGGAGCGGCTGGATGCCGGAAGCATAGCCTGGCCCTGCCCCACTGCCGATCATCCGGGAACGCCGATACTGCATTGCTCAGGCTTCAATCTGGCCGATGGAAAAGCAAGCATTGTTCCCGTTGCTTTCAGGCCGGCTGCGGAGGCAGCAAGCAGTGATTATCCCTTCATCCTCACCACCGGCCGGGTGGCGGTGCACCACAATGCCGGCTCCATGACCAGAAGAAGCCCATCGCTCATCAGCCGGGAGCCGGATCTCTATGTGGAGATGAACCGGGAAGATGCCGCGGCTCTGGATGTTCAGGATGGAGATGAGGTCAAAATCACTACAATACGTGGGGAGACAGCGGCCATTGCCCGGCTCGGGGATAGGGTGAAGAAGGGGGTGGTATTCATGCCCTTCCACTTCCCCGGAACCAATATCCTCACCACAGAGATCACAGATCAGGAGGCCCGGATACCTGAGTTCAAGGTCTGTGCCTGCAATATCTCCCGGAGGGATTAAATGGCGGTTTATATTGATATCAACAGATGCATCGGCTGCCGATCCTGCGAGGTGGCCTGCCAGAGGGTGCACGGCGGCCATGGACACATCAATGTGCACTATGTTGGTGACTATGCCGCCGTTCCCGTGTTATGCCATCACTGCCAGGAGGCGGGTTGCACCAAGGTCTGCTTTAGCGGTGCTCTCCATAAAGAGGGAGAAGTCACCGCCTTTGATGTGGAGAAATGCACCGGATGCGGTCTGTGCGCCCTGGCCTGCCCCTTCGGAGTGGTCTGGACGGACAAGCTGGCCCATAAGTGCGATCTCTGCCAGGGCCGGGAGCAAGGGCCGGCCTGCATGGCCACCTGTCCCGCCAACGCCCTGTCTGATGATTTTGAACTGGCGGCGCGGCGGGCAAGGGAGCGTGCCGCTCGGGCTGCAGCCGTAGGAGGTAGAAGATGATCCGAGTCGATGCCAGGGTCTGCCTGGGATGCATGTCCTGCTCCAATGTTTGTCCCAGCCAGAACATCACCAGAAGCGAGGATAGTGGGCGCAGGACGGTTCACTGGAAGAGATGCAAAGAGGAGTGCGACCTGTGCGTGGAGCTGTGCCCGGCCAAAGCCCTGTCTCTGGTGCCCTGGGATGAGAATATACCCGAGCCAGAGATCTCCTTTGATCTGGTTGCTTGCCGGATCTGCGGCTCGCCCTATGCCACCGAGCCCATGCTGCAAAGGATCGAGTCGGAGCTGCCCGCCGAGATGCAGAAGGATGCCTCCGGGCTGGAGTGGATCCGCATCTGTCCGGTCTGCCGGCGGGATGTGGAGGCGGAGGGGACGGTCAGGCAGATGGTGCTGGCCAGGAGCAGGAAATAAGCTTGAATAGAGAGCTTTAGATATATCAAAGGTCCATCTTCTAAATTAAAAGGATGGAATGGGATGCAAACCATAATCGTTGACCGGGATCTCTGCACTCGTTGCGGGATCTGCTCGGATGTCTGCCCCTCGAAGATAATTATTCCCGGAGACGGGAGCAGCCTTCCTCTGGTTGGAGAAGAAAATGCGGCCATGTGCCTGCAATGCGGCCACTGCGAGGCCTTCTGCCCCACAGAAGCGCTGGCACTGAACCTGCGCCCCGAAGAGAGAATGCCCCTGTTGGAGGGGGCGGGCGAGATCTCCCCGGAAAGGATAGCCTTCTATCTCAAGAAGCGCCGCTCCATTCGCCGCTTCACCGCCGATCCTGTGCCAAAAGAGAAGATCCTGGCCATCCTGGAGGTGGCCAGCTATGCAGCATCAGGGGGCAACAGCCAGTCGTTGCAGTGGCTGGTGGTCCATGATCCGCAAAAGGTGAAGAAGATCGCCGCACTGACCATGGAATGGATGAAGAGCCTGCAGAACACCAGCCATCCCATAAGCAGCTATATTCCGATGCTCTTCGCCGCCTGGGAGAAAGGAATCGATGTCATCTGCCAGGGCGCTCCCCATCTTTTATTGGCCAATATTCCTGATGGCAATCCAATTGCTCCCACGGATGCTCATCGCCCTCACTTATGTCGATATAGCTGCGCCGGCCTATGGCGTTGGCACCTGCTGGGCCGGCTTTGTGGCCGGGGCAGCAGCCTTTTACGAGCCGCTGCAAAAAGAGCTGGGCCTGCCGGCAGGGCACAGGTGCGGCTACGCCATGATGCTGGGCTATCCCAAGTACAAAGTGCATGCTATACCTCGCAGAAAGCCCTTGCAGGTGACCTGGCAGTAGAGGCCAGAGTGCGGAAAATATGGGCAATGGGCAGAAGAGGCGTTTTTCAATGCCGCTTTCTGCCTAATTTTTTTGAATCTAGACCAGATCGCAGACGAAGAATATGGTGCTGACGTCTTTGATGGGCTTGGCGGGAAGGCCCACCTCTAAGGGCTCCATCTGGGAGGGGGCCGCTACGGTCCGGTTGGCATCATTGACCACAGCGCCGATCTTTTGGGTGCCCTCCTGCGGAGCAGCAGTCTGAATGGAGGATGCCCCTGCCGCGACCAGAGGTGCGGGCAGAGCCATCTGGCTGATGGGGGCTACTATGGAGCTGTCGGCTGTGCTCAGATTCTGAGCTTCCTCTTTGGCACTGCTGAGGTTTATGGCACTGATATTGCTGCTTTCCCTAGCCTCCGCCGGGGCGGTGGCATTGTTTGCTGCAATTGCGGCTTCGTCGATTATGCTGCTGTTTATAGTGGCGTTGTTCAGAGCGGCATCCATGGTGGCATTGATCTCCTGGGCGCTGACGGCAAGAGCAGTGGCCATGGCCAGGATCAGAAGGCTTGCTAAATAAACCAATAGCTTATTCATACAGGATCATCCGGCGGGGAAGATGGCCTGGGAGCATATCAAATTTACTATTCCTGGGATACATAAGCCGATAAATATAGTTTTACTCAGGGCGTATAATTAAAAAGTTTTTAAAAATTGAAAATTCTGATTTTACATGTGGTTGATGTAAAAGGGAAGGGCGCTCAGGTCCATAATGGTCTCGGCGGACATTCCCGCGCTATAGGCCTGGTCCGGAAGATACACCTTGCCTATGGGGAAGATACCGGGCGTGCCGGCCGCTGCTCCGATGGCATAGACGGGCTTCTCCGGCTTGGTGATCAAGCTGGAGCCTCCAAGAGCCATAACCCCTGGCTCGGCCACGGCAGCCTCAGAAACTGCAATGGGAGCACTGCTCGCTATAGATGTCAGATTCTCTG
>NOLC01000152.1:0-2153 GCA_002256595.1 Methanosaeta sp. NSP1
GCCAGTGGCCGAGATCGTGGAGCGGCCCGATCCCGTTGAAAAGGGATGTATGCGCTATGTGGTCAAGCCGCGCACCGGCTGCGGCTCGGAGGGGGTGCGCATCACCTCCTATGCCCGGGCCGGGCCGGGGGAGATTGTAACCCGCTACCATGAGGGGCTGCATCTCTCGGCCAGCTTCATCGCCGGTCGGGAGGGCTTTTTGCCCCTGACCATCAACCGCCAGATCATAGACTTCTCCGGTGAGGGGCCCAGATACCAGGGCAGCCAGGTGCCCTATCGCACGCCCCGCGCCTGGGAAATCTGGGCAGAGGCAAAGAAGGCTGCTGCGGCATTGGACCTTCGCGGCTATGCGGGCATTGACTTTGTGCTGGGGGAGAAGCCACGGGCGGTGGATGTCAATGCCAGGCCTACTTCGTCCATCATGGGCATTGTCAGGGTGATGAAGGAGGAGATCGGGGAGCTGATACTGCAGGCCAGCTTTGGGGGGATGCCGAAAGAGGTGCATGTGGAAGGGGAGTATGTGTTCAGGAAGGAGGATCTGCGGATATGAAATGGTAAAAAAAACTCCTGGGCAATTATTTTAAACGCTATACCCCGCCGCTTGCTGCGGCAGGGATAAAATTGTCTATTTTATTTTAATTCAGAGACTTAGATGGGAGGAGAAATACGTATTCAACTTGGATTTGGATCAGCTTTGGGCTTGACTCTAAATGAAGTTCGGCTGCTTAGAAAAGCGAAAACGCTAGCATTGGGCTCTCCCAAAGCTTGATATCCTTTCGGCAGCATTGGCGGGCTTGTCCATGCCCTCCGATCTGCCCTGCTGCCTGGGCAAGAAAAAATGGCTTATGGCCTCAACTCTAGTCCTTATCGTCCTGCTCTCCTATTATATCTGGCCCCTTCTTGACGGCCTGGTCTTGGGCTTCGTGTTCGCCTATGTGGGACGCCCCGTTCGGGACCAATTCCGCCGCAGCCGGCGCATAGGATCGCTCGCAGCCGTGGTCTGCATTGTGGTGCCATTATCAGCCATCTTTGCCACGGGATTGATTGAGACCTCCAATCAGATCCGCTGGCTGGAAGGCCATCAGCAGGAGATCATCTCGCTGCTCTCTGAATTTGTCTCCTGGATTCACATTCCGGTGTTCCTTCTGGATGAGATCTCCCGCAGCATGGCCGATCTGATGGCAATGGGCCTCAATCTCCTGGCCAGCCTCCCCTTCTTCCAGCTCGGCTCGACCATCGTCCTGGGAATAATCAACATCCTGATTGCCTTCGTCGTCTGCTACTTTTTATTGCTGGATAGCGACCGGCTGGCGCAGGCGGCTCGGGAGACTTTGGATCTGGAAGAAGGGAGCTTCGAGCTGCGCTGTCTGACCAGAATAGACGGCATTCTCTGCGGAGTTTACATAGGCAGCATTTATACCGCCATTGCGGGAGGTATCACATCAGTGGCCATATTCTACCTCTTCTCAGTTCCCCGTCCCCTGGCCATGGCCAGCATAGTCTTCCTGGCGGGACTGGTTCCATTTCTCACCTGGCTGGTCTTCATCCCCACAGCCGTGGGCCGGTACATCGAATCGGGTCCTCTGGATGCAGCTCTATTCTTCCTGGCTGCTTCCATCCTGGTCCATGTAGCAGAGCTCTTCATCCGGCCTTACATCGTCTATTCCAGGTCCTCTCTGCATCCTCTGTTGGTGCTGCTTTCCTTTCTTGGCGGCGGCCTGGTGGCAGGAGTTGCCGGATTTTTCCTGGCGCCGGCCATGGTGGCAGTGGTCACAGGCATATACCGGGAGATTTCTGAGGACCGGATAAATAGCTGATATCATATGTTCTCTGCTTTTTTTTATCAGATTCCGGGATTCTTCCAGCAGATATATATCCCAATCAATTCATTGCCTGCAATTCAGAGGCATGTTTATGAAGAATGTTGGAGCAGTTTTCGCAGCAGCACTGGTGTTGCTGCTGGCCGTGAGCGCTGCAAGCGCCCAGGCAGGATCTGGAAATGTTTCCGAGATGGCGCAAAAGGCAGAACAGACCGCAAAGAAGGCCGGCGAGGCTACAGGACAGGTGGAATCAGCAGCCAAACAGCTACAGAATATGACTAATGCCACTCCTGGTGCGGAAAAGATAGGTGAAGCGGCGAAGGCTTTGCAGGA
>NOLC01000152.1:2179-6669 GCA_002256595.1 Methanosaeta sp. NSP1
GCGCAAGCCGCCAAGCAGTTGCCGACATCAACGCCCGGATTCGGCTTCGTCGCTGCAGCCCTGGGAGTCCTGGTCCTGGCATATACATCGATGGGAAAGAGAAGCTGAACCGCCATAATATAGAATCAAAATATTTTTAAAATACATCTTTTTAGGAGAAGCTATTTTATCTCCTCAGCGATTTGCCTTTATCCGCCCTTCCCGTGGCATTTCTTGTACTTCAGCCCGCTGCCGCAGGGGCAGGGATCGTTTCTGCCCGGCTTGAAGACCACCTGCGGGATCTGGCCGTTTTTGGTGTACTTCATAATCCCGGCAGGAGCCCGGCCACAGCGTAGCTCATGGGCCATGAAGCGCATTGGCCCGTCGATGTGCCTGAAGAACTCCCTGTAGCCGGCACACAGATAATTTAGTCCCGGCTCTCCATCCGGCGTTTTAAGAAAACGGTTCTTGGGGCATTCGCCGTTGCAGACGAATCTTACAGCACAGCGTCGGCAGTAATCCGGCAGGCTGTCCAGCTTATCCCGTCCGAACTTTTGCTGCTTTGCCGAGCCAGCTATCCGGGCCATGCTCTTCTCATTGATGTTGCCCAGAAAGTATTTCGGCTCCACAAAATGATCGCATGAGTACATGTCCCCATTGTGCTCCATGGCCATGGCCGTCCCGCAGGTCTCTGAGAAGGCGCAGATCCCAGGGGGCGCTCCCGCCCAGGCGGCCAAAGCCACATCGAAGATCTGGACAAATACCCGCCCCACGTCCTTTTGTAGCCATTCATTGAAGACTGAGATCAGGAAGCGGCCATACTGATCGGCCTTGACCGATCGATCGGTGACAGTATCTCCCTCCTGAAAGCCGGTATCGTTATCCCTCTCCACTATGGGTATGAACTGGATGAAATCGGCCTTGACCTCGTCTCTTAAAAAACGATATACCTCCAGAGGATGCTCGGCATTGGCGGCATGCACCGTGGTCAGGATATTGTAGTCCACCTTATGACGGCGCAGCAGTTTTGCCGCTCTCATCACCCGGTCAAAGGTGGGCTTTCCGGTTTTGTCTACCCTGTAGGCATCATGAAGCTCTCTCGGCCCGTCCAGGGATAGGCCGATGAGAAAATTATTCTCCCGGAAGAACTCGCACCATTCATCATCCAGCAGAGTTCCATTGGTCTGCATGGTGTTCTGAATGATCATATTCGGGCGCCTGAACTTCTGCTCATACTGAACCGACTTCCGGAAGAAATCCGGGCCCATGAGGGTCGGCTCGCCGCCCTGCCAGGCAATGGTGGCCAGGGGAGCCTTCTGAGCCTCAATGTACTGGCGGATATAGTTCTCTAAAAGCTCATCAGTCATTCTAAAAGAGCTGTCGGGATACAGGTTCTTCTTGGAGAGAAAGAAGCAGTATTTGCAGCCCAAATTGCATAGAGCTCCCGTGGGCTTGGCCAGCAGATGAAAGCCTGGCAGTGCGGCTGTCTTGCTCATTCCATGATAAGTGGCCTCTCAGCGGTTATTAATCTTTGTCTCCAGATTCTGCATAGTCAAGACAATCCCCTGTGACTGGAAGGCTTAATCGGAAAATGTACCCCCAGAAGAAGCTTAAAAAATATAATAATCCTATATAAAAAATTAAAGACGATTTAAACTCCTCGGGCTTTTTTTTTACTTTGCACCTCCCACTATCGGATATGCCCTGGATGGCGTATTGGGATACTCTTTCATGCTGGCCACAAGCCCTCTATAGACCGTCTGGAATGCGGTTATCACGAAATCGTGCTCCCCTGCGATATTATGCTCTTCGCCGGGATCCATTTCGATATTATAGACGGCAGGAATTTGGGAGTAATCGCTTTCAGGTCCCTGGAATGAATCAAATCCCTTCCTGATGATCTTGAACTGATGCCAGCGCATGGCTGCCGGGAGAGTCGTAGCGCTACTGTCCGTTCCTGTATACCATACCACCCATTCTCGGCTGGAGTTGTCCTGCGCCCCCAGCAGGAACTTTGATTGGTCCATGCTGTCGATTGGCCGGTCTGAGGGAATGCTTCCACCGCCCAGATGGGCAAAGGTGCTGAAGAGATCCATGCTGCACATGATCTCGTTGGATACCCTTCCTTCTTCGATCATGCCCGGCCACCTGAATATGCAGGGAACGCGCACTCCTCCTTCATAGACTGTGCCTATTCCGCCCCGGAATGGTGAATATCCCGCATCAGGCCACTGGTCCAGCGTCGGCCCGTTATCGCTGGTGAAGACCACTATGGTATCATTCTCCTTTCCGGTATCCCGAAGTGCGTCCAGGACCTGGCCGATATGATAGTCGGTCTCCATAACACCATCGCCGTATGGGCCTCGGCTGGAATTTCCCGCAAATTTCTGATTCGGAACGCTGGGAAAATGGGTCCTGGCCAGGGGAAGGTAGATGAAGAAGGGCTCGGTGGAGTTGGCCTGATCATTGATGTAGGCAATGGCCCTATCCACGCACTGCTCATCCACTATTCCCAGAGAGCTGGTGTTGAGCGGCATCACCATTTTAAGGCTCTCGCCCTTCTTGGCTTCCACTATACCGTAATTCTCGTTCAAATTCTCTGACCATTTGGGATCATAGCCGATGCGGTCTTTCAGGCTATAGGTATTGAGATGATACAGTATCCCGAACCATTCATCGAAACCCATATTCTGAGGCATGCTCTCCTCTATATCTCCCAGGTGCCACTTGCCGAACATGGCTGTCTTATAGCCGGCATCGGACAGCACTTTTGCCAGCGTGGTCTCCTCGGGAGACATGCCTGCCATTGAGCCTGCCTCGGATGCCAGGGACATGCCCGTCCTGATGGGCAGCCTGCCGGTCATGATTGCCGCCCTGGTGGGGGTGCACTGGGTCTCAGAGTAAAATGAAGTGAGCCTCAGGCCCTCGGCGGCCATCTGGTCCATCCTGGGGGTTGGCGCTCCCAGCACTGCACCGCCGCCATAGCAGCCCGGGTCCATATAGCCCATATTGTCGGCCAGTATGATTATGATATTGGGCCGGGGAGGCGCAGGCATTACGTCCTCATTGACAATCTCGGCAAGGCTGGAATTATTGGATAAAACATTTCTCCTATTGGTTAATACTTCAGCCCCGGAGTTTTCAGGTGTTATCCGGTCAGAGCCATACCCTTTCAGGTCATGGGGTATGGGGGACAGACCAGTGTTACCCGAATCGAGGCTGGAACTGGCAATTGAGATCAAGAAAAAAACAGCAACAATCGCCAGTTTGTACCCTATTCGATTCATAGTAGAAACCCTCCTGTTGCCAGTCAATGGCTTCAATGCATATCTTCCATCATTGTGCAATTGATATGGCTATCAAGCATTAGTCACAGCAGAGATAAAAGATTTCTTGTCAGAACAGTCAAAATCAGAATTACTGCCTGAGACCTGTCGTCTAACCATTTCTGATGCCAATATAAACCATCCATCCACCCACCAGCACAGTCATTCCGAATAGAACCAGGCTTTGCAGGCCCATGCCCTGGGGAAGATCGAGAATGACCACTCCGCCCATGATCATGCCGCCTGCTCCCATGAGGACCACGCCGGCTCGGGCCGAATAGAGATAGGCTAGAAAGCCAAGGCCGATCAGGGCTGCGGATATAAGAAGCGGCGTGGAGAACAGGGGGATGGATATTTCCATGCCCCCCCGTCCGCCAGCTCTTTACTTATAGTTTCTTGTCCCTGAAATCCGTCTCTGCCTGAGCCAATTGACTGATTTCGCCAGCTATTTACCCTAGCATACTAAAATACAGGCAATGAAACCCATTTACATGGACCACTCTGCCACCACCCCTGTAGCTCCAGAGGTCCTGGCGGCCATGCTGCCTTACTTCTCCGATAAGTTCGGCAATGCCTCCAGTCTGCACGGCTTTGGTCGGGAGGCAAAAGAGGCTCTGGAAGAATCGCGCCAGAAGTTGGCCCGCCTGCTCAATGCCGATCCGGAGGAGATCGTCTTCACCTCGGGAGGGACTGAGTCGGACAATATTGCTCTACGGGGCATAGCCTACAAGAACCGTGATTCTGGCCGGCATATAATCACCAGCCAGATCGAGCATCCGGCCATACTGGAGACCTGCCGCAGCCTGGAGCAGGAGGGCTTCTCAGTGACTACCTTCATACCGATGCCGTGCAGACTGTGGGCAAGATCCCTGTGGATGTTGAAGCCATGGGCGTGGATCTCCTCTCCCTCTCGGCCCACAAGCTCTACGGGCCCAAGGGAGTGGGGGCATTATACATCCGCAGGGGCACCAAGATACAGAGCCTGGCCACCGGCGGCGGGCACGAGATGGGACTGCGCTCCGGAACGGAGAATGTGCCGGGAATTGTGGGCCTGGCCCGGGCGGCGGATCTGGCCCGAGAGGAGATGGCAGCGGAAGGGCAGAGGCTTACAAAGCTGCGAGACCGGCTAGCGGCTCTGGTGCTGCAGCGTGTAAAAGAGGCCTGGATTAATGGAAGCATGGAAAA
>NOLC01000215.1 GCA_002256595.1 Methanosaeta sp. NSP1
AGGCATTTGCGGCAAGGGGGAGGCTGGGCTTTATGCCTCCGCCGCCTCATAATCGGTATCAATGGTATCCTGCAGGCCGTCTTCGGTATGTGCCGTGACCATGCGCTCGGAGACATCCTGATCGGAGAGTATCTCCAAAAAGCGCTTTGTATAACCGTCCCTCTCCGAGGCCTTCTGGCTGTCAAAGATGTTTCTGTACTCGGAGATGGTGGAAGGGGCAACTCGCAGGCATTCTGCCATCTCTTTAACAGATTTATTGGACTCCGCCAGATGCAGAAACTCATCCTTGTCAAAGGGCGGCTTTAAATCGCTCTCTCTGAACAAATGCAGCTTAATTCTGGCTCTACTGACGGTCTTATTCAGAGCTCGATCCCCCAATTGCTCTGCAATCTCAGTATCGCTCAGTCCCTTATAAAAAAGCCTGACAACAGAGGAGAGCTGTTCGGCTGTCAGCTTTGTCTGGATGCCATATTGCTTTATCATTTCCCTGACAACACCCAGCAAGGCCCGTTCAATCTCGCCGCTTCCCCGCAGACTGCCATGACGGGTGGCCTGCTTTTCCACGACCTTGGTTGTAGCGCCAATCTTCAAAACGAGGTCCCGAAGCTGATCAGTCCTGCCACTCAAAAATTCACCCCTTAAAAAGCCCTTGTTTATAGTATAAAGAGATTTCCATTGTATTCCAAACCTTTTTATACCCGAGCCTCGTCTAAGAGGGCGGAATGTCCGAGACCAGCATATACGTTGTGAAGACCACTGCGAATCAAGAGCGATCGGTGGCCAACATGATCGCCCAGATAGCACGCAAAGAAAAGTATGATATAAGGGCACTGCTGGTACCAGATGTGCTGAAAGGATATGTTCTTGTCGAGTCCCCGGCTCCTGAGATTGTGGACCAGGCGATTCAAGGAGTACCCCATGCACGCTCTGTGATAAAAGGAGCCTCCAGCATTGGAGAGGTGGAGCATTTTCTATCCCCGAAGCCTGCTGTAATAGGCATAAATGAAGGAGCAATAATAGAGCTCATATCCGGGCCGTTCAAGGGAGAGAAAGCAAGGGTCAAGCGAGTGGATGTTGCCAAGGAAGAGATAACTGTAGAACTCTTTGAAGCCATGGTGCCCATTCCTATCACAGTGCGGGGAGATCACGTGCGCGTGCTCAGCAAGGACGAAGCTGTATAATTTAGAGGTGACAAGTATTGGCTAATATGGTAGAAGCATTGGTCCCCGGCGGAAAGGCTAGCGCTGGGCCTCCGCTCGGTCCGGCCTTAGGGCCCCTGGGAGTTAATGTAGCCCAGGTGGTTGCCAAGATCAATGAGCAGACCAAAGATCTCAATGGAATGCAGGTTCCGGTTAAGGTAATAGTCAAGTCCAGAACGGAATTTGAAATCGAGGTTGGAACGCCACCCACCTCCGCCCTGATCATCAAAGAGATGGGCGTAGAGAAGGGAAGCGGCGATAAGACCGTGGTGGGAGACATCACTATGGAACAGGTCCTCAAGATAGCTAATATCAAGAGAAAAGGCCTTCTCTCCAAGACCATGAAGCATGCCGCCAGCGAGGTCATAGGCACTGCCGGATCCTTGGGAGCGACCATTGAGGGCATGTCCAGCAAAGAAGCCCAACTGGCTCTGTCCAGCGGCAAATACGATGAGATACTGGAAGCGAAGGCTTAAATATAGAGTTGTTATCTGAATTCTGATTCTCTTTTTTGAGAAGCCGTAGAAGACCATAGTGTCGTAGACTACGGAGGATTGAAATGGATATCGAAGAAGCCGTTAAACAGGCTATCACTGAGGCGCCTGCCAGGAAGTTCAGCGAGAGCGTGGATCTGGCGATCAACCTCCATAACATCGACCTTGCCATACCTGGAAACAGAGTCGATGCCGAGGTTATGCTCCCACACGGGCTTGGCAAACCGACCAAGATCGCTGTATTCGCCGCCGGAGAGACGGCCTTGCGGGCCAAGAGCGCCGGAGCAGATCGGGTCATATCCGCGGACGAGATCAAAGAGTTCGCCGGAGACAAGAGAGCTGCGCGCAAACTGGCTGACGAGTACAAGTTCTTCATAGCAGAGACTCAGTTCATGCCCGTGATAGGTAAGAGCCTGGGTTCCATCTTAGGCAAGAGGGGCAAGATGCCCACACCTCTGCCTCCCACTCAGGATGTAACCCCACAGGTACAGAGGCTCAGGAACATGATCAGGATCAGGTCCAGAGATAGACCGACCTTCCACCTGACTGTTGGGAACCGAAATATGAACACCAAAGAGCTGGCTGATAACATTGAAGCTGTCCTGGTCAAGCTCGAGCAGACCCTCAAGGATGGTCGACACAACCTGAAATCGGTTTATGTCAAGACCACCATGGGTCCTTCCATTAAGGTGATTTAAATGGCAGGAGAGACTCGTCATACTGCCCACATACCGGAGTGGAAGGTCAGGGATGTGGATGAGCTTGTAGAGAAGATAAGCAAGAGCCGGGTGGTCGGCATCGTGGGTGTGCGGGAGATCCCAGCCGATAATATACAGCAGATGCGAGGCGACCTCCGGGGCAATGTCGAGATCAGGATGGTCCGAAATACCATAGCCCGCCGGGCCCTGCAGGCATCAGCTCCTGAGATCAGACAGCTTTCCGATTACATCGAAGATCAAACTGCTTTGATCTTCTCCGATGAAAATCCCTTCAAGCTATACCGCCTCCTGGAAAAGGGCAAGAAGCCCATGCCCATCAAGGCCGGCGCGCGCGCTCCCAGGGACATTGTGATAGAGGCCGGAGAGACATCATTCTCGCCGGGACCCATGGTGGGCAAACTTCAGGCTGCCGGCATACCTGCCGCCATCAAGGGCGGAAAGGTGGTCATCAACCAGAAGGTCACTCTGGCCAAAGAGGGAGAGGTCGTCGCCGCCAAGACCGCGGATATTTTGAAGACCATGGAGATCTTCCCCAGAAATGTGGGCCTGGAACTGCGAGCGGCCTACGAGGGAGGTTTGATCTTCAAGGTTGCTGACCTTACCATTGATGTTGAGGCGCAGCTCTCAGAGCTTGCTCTTGCTTCTGCCAAAGCCTTCGGTCTTGCGGTTGAGATCGGCTACGCTACACCAAGCACAGTCGGACCCATGCTGGCGAGAGCCCAGCGGCGCGCTTCTGCCCTGGTGCTGGAAGCGGGAATACCCGTGCCCGGCATGATGGAGATGCTCCTGGCCAAGGCTGCCGGCAATGCCAGAGCCCTATCCAGACTGGCCAGCGGAGAGGCCGCTACCGCGGCTCCAGCCGCGGCTGCTCCCGTGGCTAAAGCTGCCGCCGAGGAAGAGAAAGAAGAGAAGAAGGATGAAGAGGAAACCGCCGCGGGACTGGGCGCTCTCTTCGGATAAAGATTTAAGTTAAATTCGAGGTTGATTCAAATGGAATATGTATACGCTGCTCTGCTGCTTCACAGCGCAGGAAAAGACGTTAACGAGGATGGAATAAAGAAGGTCGTCGAGGCATCCGGTGTGGCTGCCGACGAGGTCAGAATCAAGGCCCTGGTGGCAGCTCTGGATGGTGTGGACATTGCCACAGTCCTCTCCCAGGCCGCTGCCGTGCCCGTGGCCGCCGCAGCCGCAGCTCCGGCTGCCGCCGCCCCCGCCGCCAAGGGCGCAGCCAAGGAAGAAGAGACTGAAGAGGACAAGGAAGCAGCTGAGGAGAGCGGCGTAGAGGGCCTCGGAGCCCTCTTCGGCTAGATCTCCTTTAAACCTTTTTTAATTTTCTTTTCTTTTTGTCTCTGCTCTTCGGTCTCTGTCAGAACAACCACTGAAGAATGCTTTTTAACCATAAGCCTGTATTTTCATCCCCTATGGCATGGGTCATGTGGCTGACAGGCCTTCCTGGCTGCGGGAAGACCACCATTGCAAAGAAGGTGAAGGCGAGGCTCCAGGAGAAGGGCATTTCAGTCCGGATCCTGCAACTGGATGAGATCAGAAGAGCAATAACCCCAGAGCCCCGCTACACCGAAGAGGAGAGGGATATCGTTTATGCCAGCCTTGCTTATATGGGCAAGCTGCTGGCCGAGGAGGGTGTAAATGTGATCATCGACGCCACTGCCAACCGGAGGCGTTACCGTGATCTGGCACGGCGGGAGTCGATGAGAAACGCGGAGTTCTCCCCCAAAGGCATCTACAAAAAGGCTGGCGCAGAAAAGGCTCCTGTGCCCGGGGTCAATGTGGCCTATGAGGAGCCGCTGGCTGCGGAGATAGAGGTGGACACAGCCAGCATGAATCCTGATCAATCGGCCAGCTATATTGCAGAGAGGGCTCTTGATCTCTTCAGTGCTCGCGCCGGCAGATAGCTGAAGGCGCTGGGCAAAGGCTTTCTTCCGCCTCAATCTCTTCACTAAATCCGCCCAGTATCTCGGCAAAATTCTGCTCAGCATTCTTTTTCTTCATCGCCGCCAGCTTGAGGATGTCCTCCCGGCGGACCTCTTTGGGCTCAAATGCCAGCCCCTCTAGCAGCCTCTCCCCACGCCCGGATCTGACAATCACCGTGGAGAAGCCCTCCGGGCTGCCGACCGAGCCTATGGAGATATCAGCTAGCCGACTCACAAGATCCCCGCAATAGTCGCATCCCTCCCGGACTAGACCTCCCAGCTCGCTGACCCGGCAGGAGTGCTCCTGACCGCCAGCCCAAGCCAGGAATTTCCCTCTGGCGATCTGAACCTTTGCAGCCTTATCCAGATCCAGGCCGCCGAAGAGGTCAGAGATGTGGCTTTTCAAACGGGCATAATCAAAGCTCTCAAAGCAGAACAGGCCGAGGAGAAAGATCTCTGCATCCGGAAACCTGCTGGCAAAATAGCCTTGGCTCTGCAGATTCCTCACCACCCGGATCTGACAGGGCGTCCCAACCACAGCAACCTTTTTCTTGCCTTTCTGCAGGGCCTGCACAAGCGCGGGAATGACAGAAATGCGCACATATTTGGTGCCCCTGGCCTGCATTATGGAATCGGCGTCCTCGGCCAGGAAAGCCACAGCTCCGCATCTCTCATCCGCTCTCACCACCACCGCCGCATCCAGCAGGCCCCTCTCCATCCCCCGGAGAAGCATGGCCGTCACCATCCCTCCATCCTGCCCCTGGATATCGCTCCTGCCGGCAAGCATCCTTCTGACAACGCCGAGATCGCCATCCATCGTGCCATCAAGAAACTGGGCTTCAATTTGCTTGATATCGGATGCAAGGAGGGGATAGATGTTCTCTCTCTTTGCCGCCGAGCTGGTGGGACAGACCAGGGCACAGGCCCCGCAGGCGATGCAGTCCTCGGAGGGCTCGCCATAGGGCGTATCCACATCTCTCAAAACCCCCCGGTTCTGGGCGTTGATGGCCGAGACGCCAACCAGCTCGCTGCAGACCCTATGGCACAGCCCGCAGAGAATGCAGTCCTCATCCTCCAAAAGAAAACGGGGCCTGGCCACACCATATTCCACGGCCAAATCCTGAATTCGTCTCTCGCCAGGGCAGCGGGCCAGGAGGAGCTCCAGAATCATCTTCCGGACGGCCATCACCCCAGCAGAGCAGGTGTCCACGATCAGCCCATCCTCCAGGGGATAATTGCAGGCCGTGACGAACCTTCTTCTGCTGCTCTTCTCGATCTCTACCGTACACAACCGGCAGGACCCATAAGGCTCCAGAGCAGGGTGATGGCAGAGCGTAGGGATAGAGATGCCGGATTGCTTTGCCGCATCCAGGATGGTGGGATTGCTGCCTTCCTTTGCAGTTATCTCCAGCTCTTGACCGTTCATCCTGATCCTGAAAACTGTCATGCTTGCTTGCTCCCCCGCGAGGCTTTCTTGACCGCCCTGGCCTTGGGAGGACAGAGATCAAAGCATATCCCGCATCGGCTGCAGCGGGATTGATCAATGACACATATGTCCCCCTCCTCTGCTATCGCCCCCTGGGGACAGTTTTTCAAGCACAGTTTGCATCCCACACAAAGCTCCGGCTGGATGCTATAGGATACAAGAGCCTTGCAGGATAGGGAAGGACATCGCTTCTCCATGATGTGGGCCGCATACTCCTCTGGAAAATAGGTCATGGTGCTCAATACCGGATTTACCGCCGTGCGGCCCAGGGCACATAGCGAGGCATCTTTCATCAGAGCGGCTGTTTCTCGCAGCAGTTGCAGATCACTCTCTTCTCCCCTGCCGGAGACTATGCCATCCAGGATCTCCCGCATCCTCTTGAGCCCCTCCCGGCAGGGCAGGCACTTGCCACAGGACTCATCGCAGAGAAAGTCCACAAAGTAGCGGGCCAGGTCAACGGCGCAGGTGTCCTCGTCTATGACTATGATGCTGCCCGAGCCCATCATGGAGCCCAGGCGGGAGAGCTCCTCAAAATCGACAGGCGTCTCTAAATGCCTCGCCGGAATTATCCCTCCCGATGGGCCGCCGGTCTGCACCCCCTTCAGTTTCTTGCCCTCGGGAATGCCGCCTCCAATCTTGTAGATGATGTCTGCCAGGCTCATGCCCATGGGAACCTCCACCAGGCCGGTATTGTTGACCTTGCCCACCAGGGAGAAGATCTTGGTTCCTTTGCTTCTCTCAGTGCCCCGGGAAGAAAACCAGTCGCTGCCGCAGTTGATTATGAGGGGGACATTGGCCCAGGTCTCCACATTGTTGAGCAGGCTGGGCCGGTTCCATACTCCGCATTCCGAGGTGTGGAGGTACTTGGGCCTGGGCTCGCCCACCTTTCCCTCCAGGGCGTTCATGAGAGCAGTCGACTCTCCAGACACAAAGGCTCCTGCCCCCCTATGAACCGATGCATCAAAATCAAATCCGCTCCCCAGGATGTTCTCTCCCAGGAGCCCCAGCTCCCTGGCCTGGCGCAGGGCATGCCTGGCATTTTCCACCGCCAGGGGATACTCCATGCGCACATAAATGAAGCCGCTATGGGCCCCCACGGCATAGGCTCCGATTATCAGCCCCTCTAAAACGCTATGGGGATTGCCCTCCATAAGTGCCCGGTCCATGAAGGCCCCTGGATCGCCCTCATCGCAGTTGACTATGACATATTTTATGGGATCGGCTGCGTCCCTGGTCGACTGCCATTTCTGGCCGGTGGGAAATCCGCCACCCCCCCGCCCCCGCAGTCCCGATCTCTTTATCTCATCTATCACCTGCTGGGGGGTCATCCCGGATAGAACCCGTGCCAGGGCCTGATATCCACCCTGTGCGATGTAGTCATATATATTTTTGGGATCTATTCTTATATTATTTTTAATTAATAGCCGCTTCTGGTAGCGGTAAAAGGGGATCTCTTCCTCCCGGATTGCTTTCTGACCGGTCTGGGGATCGGTGTAAAGAAGCCTATCCACCAGCCGGTCAGAAAGTAGAGTCTGATCTATGATCTCGCCAACATCAGAGGGCTGGACGCCCAGGTAATAGACGCCGGGAGGAGACACCACAACTATGGTTCCCCTCTGGCAGAATCCGGGACATCCTGTTTCTTTGACCCGGATATCCCCCTGCAAACCCCTGCTCTCGATTTCGGCCTGAAAAGTGCTGAATACCTTGGCGGCACCCAAGCCCAGGCAGCCGGTGCCGGTGCAGATCGCCACCTCTTTTGCTCTGTTGTCCTTCTTGGCCTTTATTTCATCTCTGAGGACCGCCAGATCCTGCATCGATGTAAGTCTTGCCATCCTATACTCCAATNATCCGTTCTATTCTTGCTGGATAAAACTGACCATACTTAATGATATTGATCAATCGGCAGCAATCTGCTTTAGTATTTTTTCTGCGGTGGAGGCGTCCGCCCGGCCATGATAGGTGTCATCGGCCACCATCACCGGGCCTATGGCGCAGCATCCCAGGCAATTGACCCGGTTCAAGGTGAAATTGAGATCCCTGGTGGTCTGTCCTGCCTTGATTCCTAGCCTGGACTCGGTGGCATCCAGAAGCCTCTGAGCGCCGCGCACCTGGCAGGCGGTTCCCATGCAGACGGAGACCTTGTGCCGGCCGACAGGAGAAAGGCTCATGGCCTTGTAGAAGCTGGCCACCCTGAATATGCGGCTGACCGGAATTCCCGTCCTCAAGGATAGCTCTTTTATGGCCTCCTTGGGTATCCAGTGCAGCTCATTTTGCAGATCCAGAAGAAGCTGGATCAAGAATCCCTCTTCCCCTCGGTACTTATTTATTATTTCATCCAGCTTCTTCCGATCGGCGTCCTCCATAAGTCACCTCAGTACTTGATACGGCATCTTCCAGACAGGAGAGTCCACTCTCCCAAGCCGGCTATGTTTTTCTGCATTGCTTTCTCAAAATAGGCCCGCTTTTGCGGACAGGTCACTGCCATGAGTTAGAGTTCACCTTTGTAATAGCTGCTCGGCAGGAACTGCAATTCAGCTTTCTTTCCACCTCTTCCGCCACCCATGCAGGAGCATTGGACCTTCTGATTTCGGCCAGGATGATATGCTTCATCATGGTGCAATC
>NOLC01000175.1 GCA_002256595.1 Methanosaeta sp. NSP1
AGAATCAGGAGCGGGTCTTCGACTTTATTATAAGAAGGAAAGCAGACATGCCCAGAACGGCTCTACGCTATGCCATAGAGAAAATGCCATCAGACATGAAAAAGAAAGCCATGGCCAGGTGATCTTTTTTTCACGATCTCTGCTTGATGAGATAGGATACCAACTCTCGGGACAGCTTAGTCTCCCTGGAGATGGCACTGGCAATGTCGCTGGTGCTGGCTCCGCTGGCCTGCAAGCGGTCAATTCTTTTCATAACCTGATCATCGATGTCGTAGTATTCATCAATGTCCCTGCGGTGTCCCCATACATCGCCCTCAACCAGCTCAACTCCCTGGATGGTCAGGAACATCTCACTGGCTCTGGAGAGAGTCCTGCGGTAAGAGGCCGGGACCTGAACCATCCTGATGCGGGGGCAGTTCTGGATCAGCTTGAATACATCGGTGTTCGCCGCCCTGAAAGCCAGATGCACCATCTGCTCGTTTCGACTTAAATTATCAATGTCATTTCGGGAACTTACTATTCGCAGCTTCATAGACTCACCAGCGATAGAGCTATTCTGCCAATGGCATCAAATTCCACTCTATCTACTGCCATATAAGTCTAATGCATCAAGGGCAAAATTGCTCGAATTCAACAATATTCCCTGCTGCTAAAAAAAAAATGGATGCCGCTGATGAGACTTGGCTTAGGATTGGAGACTCTCCTTCGCGAGATAGCAGCCCTGCTCACAAGGCATTCCCTTTCGCCCATATCCTCAGGACATATAGCTGCTCGAAGAAGCATCTTTGGCATAATATGACCTTTGCCTGGAGGCCCAGGGAGGAGGCCGTTTCTATCACCTCATGCAAACCGGTCAGGCTGGATATGAGCAGAAGAGCCCTTCCACCCGGCAACAAGTGATCTTCCAGCTCCTGGAGGAACCTGTCTACCGTCTCCCTTCCGCTCTCGCCCCCGTCCAGAGCCCGGTCTATCCAACTGCCAGATCTCTCCTCCGGCCTGAAAGGAAGATAAGGGGGATTGAAGAGCACCAGATCGAATTGCCCTCCGATTCCCTTGAATAGATCGGCCCTGATTAAAGCGACCTTGCCCCCCCTGGAACGTGTAGCACGCAGGGCATGGGGATTGATATCTGTGGCAATGAGCCGTTGCACTCTAGAAGAGAGCTCCTGGGCTAAAATTCCGCTGCCGCATCCTATTTCTATGGCCCGATCCGCCAGGCGAGATTCAGCCAGGGCAGCTTTTAAGAGAAGATAGGTATCCTCCGCCGGAGGATAGACCTCATCGCTGGTGTAATCGCAGGTTTGATCCTGGCCATATTGGAGCATGGATGCGGCTTTGCCTTTGGCCCGGAAAAAGCTTTGGCTGGCTATATTTGGCCTGAGCGGCCGGGATCTCTTCCTGATCCGATTCTTGATCCAAGGGCAAGAAAACATCTTCATATGTCGATAGCATATGAAGTCCTTTTTGCATTGAATAAAAAGCCTTTAACATAAAGCTTAAACAATAGGAATTCCAACTACATCTTCGTAGGAGATGAAATTTATATGGCTGATTGCGAACTATGTACCCGTGCTCGACCGCTGCTCTTTCCCATAAAGGCTCCCGTCCACAACCTCAGCTACCCGGAAGGGGCATATAAGGGCGTATGCGACATCTGCCTGGAGCATCTGGAGAAAGGCTGGCAGGAGCGCTTCGGGGCCAAGACCGAAGAGAAGAAATAATAATATTTTTTATGTAGTTACAGAGATCTGGCAGAGTAGCTCGAGCTCTATTGCAGGGTAATCATCATGATGATGCAAAAAGAGGAGAAGATGGTCTTTGTACTCCTCCTCATGGCTCTTGGATCTCTGGCCGTGGCCTTCTGGGCCTTTTCTTCAGACGATGGCAGCGATGATAACATCTCCGATTCTGAGTTTCAGGAAGAATATGATGCAGGAATATCTGCATTGGTGGAGGGATTGGTTCAGGAGATAAAGCCCACCAATAGCGGAGGTCATCTTCTAATAACCATCGATTCTTCCCCCACACCACTATTCATCTCGCGCCAGGCGGGAGCTGAAAAGCTGTTGGAAGTCCTGAAAAGAGGAGATCGAATACGGGCAAAGGGGATGCAAAGGGACTATCAGGGTCAGAAAGAGATCGAGGTAACTCGCCCCTCCGATGTCAAGATTTTAAATTAGGGTAGGCCTGCAAAATCAACTATATGAGCGGAAATGCTTTTATGATCAATGTCCGGTCCGGCCGGCAGTAACCTCTGCGGAAGCATTTTTGGATTTTCCGGTGAGAGATCAGTAAATGAAGACTGCCTGCATTATTCGCATTTTTTAGCCGCATTAATTCTGATCGGTGAGATCGTGACTGGTTCTCTGGTCTGCCGGCATGAAATCGTTGGCCGAGTCCGTTGGGAAAAAACATGGCATTGCATACTTACCTGAGGCATTGCATTTGGGCCTGAAAAAAGAGCGGATCGACCGAAAGATATTGGATCTATGCCGACACGTCCAGGAACTGGATGTGAGAGACGAGTATGGACCTGATCTGGAAGAGTTCAAAAAAAGCATTGAAAAGAAGCCCTCCGGGCCAGCTGCAGGAGGAGCCACAGCTACGGATAAACCCAACAAATAGCCATATTGCTGAGTGGTGGAGATGACCGGATCGTCTCCCAGTATTTTGATCTTCGGCGGCACCGGCCGCATCGGCTCTGCAGTGGCCTGGGACCTGGCCCGCTATGGCGGCGCGGATAAAGTGGGCATTGTAGGCCGCAGCAAATCCTCTCTGGAAAAGATCAGGAAATGGATCGGCAGCGAGAATGTGATCGGCCATGCACTGGACATCTCTGATGCTCGTAAAGCCAGAGCTGCAATGCAGGAGTATGATGTGGGGATCATAACCCTCCCTGACCGGCGCAGCAGCTACAGGACTTTGGAGACTGCCATAGGCGCCGGGCTGGATGTGGTTGATATCCTGGAGGAGTACCACCGCAGGCCCGATACCTATGAGAGAGAGGGGCTAGAGGTGCCGGCGGGCATGAGCGCCGAGGAGTACGGCGAGTCGCTGCACAGAAGGGCAGAAGATGCAGGCGTGACTCTGCTGGACGGAATGGGATTTGCTCCGGGCCTGTCCAATGTCACTCTGGCCCAGGCCATCCGGCAGGTACAGGCGGAGAGGGCAGTGGCGAGGGTGGGGGGCATTCCTAATCGCGAGTCAGCGGCGCGCCATCCTTTGCAGTATGTGATAACCTGGTCCTTCGAGCATGTTCTGAGGGAGTACATGGTCGATGTGCGAATCATAGAAGAGGGCAGCATTGCCGAGGTCAAAGCCACCTCGGGACGGGAGAGCTTTCGATTCGCTGAGTGCGGAGAGGATGAGATGCTGGAGTGCGCCATCACACCGGGCATGCCCAGCTTTCTCTTCACCCGCAACCAACTGCACAGCTTTGCGGAGAAGACCATTCGCTGGCCGGGGCACTGGCAGGCCATTGATGCCCTCAAGGACTGCGGGCTTCTGGATATAGAGCCCATATGCTTTTGCGGCCAGGAGCTTCGGCCCAGGGACTTCTTCCTGAAGGTCATTGAGCCGAGGCTGATGCCACTTCCAAGCGATGAGGACGTATGCGTCATGTGGAACACAGCCTGGGGCACAAAGGCCCGCGCTGACTGCTATATGTGGGCTGGGGGAGACAGGCAGAGCGGCATGTCGGCCATGGCCAGGGTGACCGCCTCCTGTGCTGCGCTGGCAGCCAGACAATTGGCAAATGGGGATATCGAAGAACAGGGCATAGTGGCCCCCGAGGACGCCTTAAAAGGGAAGGTTTACGCTTCGCTGATGCAGGAGCTGGAAAAGAGAGGAATTGCAGTGGTGGAGAAGGTGACGGGGATTGAGAGCTGCGACGGCCAATCCTGACCATGCCTTGCCAAATTGCAGTTCGACCATCGCTCTCCATAGACTGGTAGTGAGTTCATGAGAGTTCTGGTTATACTGGCCCACCCCCGATCGAACAGCTTCAACCATGCCATAGGCGAGGCAGCAGTTCATGTCCTGGAGGCAGAAGGCCATCAGGTCGCCTTTCATG
>NOLC01000122.1 GCA_002256595.1 Methanosaeta sp. NSP1
TTTCCTGATCTCTGCTCTCTTTGCGCAATACAATCGGCCCTGCTGCCGTCTTCTTAACAGCTCCCAGGTGGGAGAGAAACCTCTCCTCGCTGTAGCCGAAGCACTGCATGACTTTCATGGGGCTGATGAGAACATAGCCGGAGCTGTAGTTGCCGCTATCATCCGCTGCAACTACCTCTCCCAGGACCGGCCTGCCGGAGGCAAAGGCGCAGGTCTCAATGAAGGCAAATCGGCCCAGGCCGTCGGAGACCGAGAGCCACATATGTGACTCTCCGTCCCGTCCCTTGAGGGCAAAGCGGGCCATGGTGCTGGGATTGTATCCATGCTCCTGCAGGACCCTTGTGGCTATGATGCAGGTATCCATGCAGTCGAAGCTGCCGGCAGAATAGTTCTCTGTATAGCGATAGCTTTCAAGGATATCCTTGAGGTTGCCTGTAAAATTGAGATCCCTGGTCATCGGCAGATCCTCTGCCAAAAAGAGATCTGAGCCCAGGATCAGGCAGTGGCCCTGGGCGGCGCAGCTTCCGGCTGCCAGGAGCATGGCAGCCAGAATCGCATTAAAGCTCAAGCGTCTCATATCTTTCAAATCCCATCTTCTGAGTCTTTGCCAGGAGCATTTTCCATTCTTATCTGTGCGGGCTAGCTTTTGCCTATCCCAAACGCTTGAAGTCTATGAATCCCTGCTCCACATCCACAGAGATAAGCTCCACTTCTATCTGATCGCCCACATCCACGCCTTTGCTGCCGCTCTTAAGCATACCCTCCACGGGAATATCCAGCAGCCGGACCCAGGTGCCCTTCTCCGATGCGCCTGTGACCATGGCCGAGAACCTCTCCCCTATTCTGGACAGCAGCAGAAGGGCGGCAGCGGATTTGCCCACCTGCCTTTCCACCTTGACCGCAGCATCCTCTTTTCTGGTGCAGTTGTCGGCCAGGTACTCCAGCTCATCCTGGCTGTAGGGTACGCTCCGGCCCTCCACAGCCGCCTTGAGCAGGCGCTGGGTGATCAGATCGGGGTAGCGGCGATTTGGGGCTGTGGAGTGGGCATAGTCCTTTACCGCCAGGCCGAAGTGGCCCGGCGCCTCCTCTCCCGGCATCTCCGCCACATACTCTCCGTTTCCTAAGAGTTTTATCACTGCCAGGGATAGATCCGGAAAACGCAGCGGATCGGCCTTCTTCATCATAGTCAGAAATATCTCCAGCTTTTTGGGGGAGGGACTCTTGGGAAGCTTGAAGCCGTGAGAGGCGGCGATCTCCACGATTCTATCCCATCGGCGGGGGACGCGCACCACCCGGCGCAGGGATGGTATGCCCCGCGCTGCCAGGTAGCGCACAGTCACCCCATTGGCAGCGATCATGAAGTCCTCAATGATCTGCTTGGCCCGGTTGGTCTCCTCTACCTGCAAGTCAGAGATGAGATCCTCCTTGAAGACCGCCTTGGCCTCTATGGTCTCCAGGCTGAGCGCGCCCTCCTGGTGGCGCAGGCTCTTCATCATCTGCGCCGCCTTATCCTGGAGGATGAGGTTCTCAGCCAGGCCTTCTACCGCTGCCACCGCCTCCGGCATCTCTGTCTCTCCTTCCAGCCATGACGCCAGCCTGTTGTAGGCCAGCTTGGCATGATTGCGCACGGCGGCCCGATAGACGTCCGAGTCCATGAGCTTTCCCTGCCCATCCAATGTCATATCCACCACCACCGCCAGGCGGTCCTGGTTTAGGTTGAGGGAGGTGAGGTCCGTGGATAGCTTGATGGGAAGCATGGGAAAGATCTGGGCTGCGGTGTAGACGGAGGTGGTGTTGTGCTGGGCGTGCTTGTCTATAGCCGAGTTCTTCTTGACCAGAGAGTCCACATCGGCTATGGCCACCAGTATCCTGGTTCTGGCCTCCGGGAGGGACTCGGCTACTGTAAGCTGATCCAGATCCTCCGAGTCGTCGTTGTCAATGGAGCACCAGATCATATGCCTCAAATCGCGGGCCCCAGAAGCATCTTCCGGCCTGGCTGCGGCCCTGATTCCCTCCAGCTCGGAGATGCTCGCGGCAGAAAACTCAGGCAGAAGCCCCCTCTGGAGCATGGCTCTTTTGGCAATATCTTTCAGGATGGTTTTGTTTTTAATCTCTGGTTGACCGGCTGTGGCTTTCATGCTATCCTCCTCTTAGATTATTTTCCATTCTATTTAACTATCTTTTCCCCGGCAGGAAGAACTGGGGCTCTGCCGCCAAAAGAGAGTGCAATCGGCATCCAGCTTCAATCCTCAATCTCATCAAAGCGGCAATCCTCCCATACTCTCTCCCCCAGCAGCACCTCGAACTCGGGCGGGGTGAGAATGGGGATTCTATACTTGGCGGCATCGTCCAGGGCCACCCGGGGGCAGGCGGTGGAGACGGCTGCCTGGGCTCCCAGGTTGAGCAGCCGGTCGGGCTCTATGTTGTCCAGGTAAACCAAAAACATCTCCAGTCCCCTGGCCTCGCCCCTGGCCTTTAGATTTCGGGCCAGTGCCATTCTGCTCTGGCCCGGCTTCTTGGATACCAGGATGGCAAATCGCTTCGCCCCCTCGGCCCGGCAGATGGCGGCATAGCGCTTGCGCAGCATCGGGTCGATATCAATCTCCGATACCTCTCCGGTGAGAGGATCGGCAGTCACAACCCTCTTTCCTGTGGCCAGAGCTATGCCCAAGGGGTGAAAGCGGCCAGTGCCCAGGAAGAGGAACTCCCGGACATCCAGTGCTCTGACCGAGCTGTAGCTGCATCCCAGAACCTGGCCGGGATGCTTGATCCTGCCCCCAGCCGGACCGGCGACGCCTTCTATGCCCTCTTCCCGGAGGGCTTCCAGGGACTCTTCCAGCCTGTGGACATGCTGGATGGTGGTGGCAAGCCCTACCCTTTTCTCCCGCAGGGCGGGGACGGCTTTTCTTGCCACTGAAGAGAGATCACAGTCCATCCTCGCCTCCAAGAATATCGTCTTCGGGTCTCCATCTCCCAGCTCGGCATGGCCCAGATGGAGCATCAGGTCGACCTGCTCGGCAAGCCTCAGATCCAGGTCGCAGGCCCCAAAGCATGGATCTCCGGATATGATAACCTCTGCACCGGTCAGCTCCTCTATCTGCCGGGCCAGAGCGGGAAGTGAGCGCTTCAGCCCTTCCGGGGCTTGCAGCCCCACCCGTCTGGCGCAGCTTCTCTGGATCAGATGCATGGCCTTCTCCAGGTCCAGGTCGTATCCCGAAGACTTGCGCAGAGCGTCTGATATGGAAGCAGATGTGGAACCGGGTGTGGATTGACAAGGACAACTGCGGTCCGGGCCGGGATCAGAGCTAGAACCAGCGGTCAAGGGTGCTCTGGCCACGTCTGTAGACCTCCTCTATCTTTTTGGCAGTCTTCTCCACCCTCTCCCTGTCAAAGTCCCTTTCCTCCACCAGAAATGAGACCAAATCCTCAAGCTGGGGCTTTTTCATCCTGATCTCATAATCGTCGCTGACGGAGGGATGAAGGAACAATTCCCTGATCTCCTCGAAGCTCTCTATCTTCTGCTCCGACGCAGCCAGGACGGACTCCAAATCGCCCTTCTCCCGAATCAGCTTGAGGGCTGTCTTGGGGCCGACTCGATCCAGGCCGGAATTGTAGTCCGTGCCGCACATTATGCCTATCTCCACCAACTGCTTTCGGCTGATGCCCAGCCGGTTTAGCTCCTGCTCCAGCCGGATGACCTCAGGCTCAACATCCACATAAATGCTCTTTCGGGGCAGCTTCCTCTTGCCGGTTATGGCCAGATTTCTCACCACCTGGGGGGCGCCGAAGAGAAGGCTGTCGTAGTCCTGGCTGGCCACATGGTCCACATCTCCTTTGCGGGCCATGTAAGCCGCCTGGGCCTCACCCTCCGAGGGAGCATTGATCACCGGAAGGCCGAGAGAGAGTATCAGCCTCTTTCCGTCCTCCAGGATATCAGAGTTGATGCGGGAGGAGGCCTGGGCATACTTGAAACCCTCACGACCTTCGGCCTGGGCCTCCTGCCAGGCGGCCTGTGCCTTATCCCTGCTCTCCGATCTCTGCGCCAGCGTATCCTCCTCAGCGTATCCTCCTTAAAGGTGGGAGGCTCTCCATCGAAGACGAAGGCCAGCTTAACCCCCGCCTCCAGCAAATTAGCAGTCCGGTAGAGCAGGCCGGAGAGATGGGATGTGATCCTGCCCTGGCGGTCCATGAGCGGAGTGCCGTCCTTCTGCCTGATTATGCTCAGGAACTGGTAGAGGGTATTGAAAGCATCGACAGCCACCCATCTTCCGGATAGATCCTTGATCTCTATTCTCTTTCGCTCCAGCAAGTCGCCCAAATCAACGCCCATGCCTTACCCTCTGCATCCTTCCCCCTGATAATAATATCTTTAAATACCAGTTTGCAGTAGATGTGAATTGGAGTATAGCTTATGATTGAGATCACCGAAACGGCAGCTAATATGATCAAGCAGAGCCTGGTTGAGGGCAAAGTGATAAGGATGTTCCTGGCGGCTATTGATGGCAGCGGCGCGAGCTACGGCCTGGCCCTGGGTGATGTAGAAGAAGGGGATCAGGTTTTCGAGAGCCGGGGGGTCAAGGTCTACATGAGCGCCAAGGATGCTGAGCTGCTGGGCGAGACTATAATCGATTATGTGGACGATAAAGAGATAGGGAAGGGATTCATCATCCGCGGTCCGGAAGATGAGGTCTCGGGATGCTCCTCCTGCTCCCATGCCGATGGCTGTGACCATGATCACGACAGCTGCGATCATGATCATGACCACGAAGGCTGTGGGTGCGGCTGCAGCTAGATCCTTAACATAAATTTAAATCTTCTTTCTCATTTTGCCATGCTCTGCCGGGACCTCAAAGAATAAAAATGCCGTCTTTTC
>NOLC01000028.1 GCA_002256595.1 Methanosaeta sp. NSP1
GTCCGGAATCCGCTTCAGGAAAAAGGCAGCATCCAGCATCACTGTCCCCATCCCATCCCGCCGGGCGATATTTCTGGCTCCGCCCTCAGGCACAAAGCCGGGATGTGAACAGGCTTTCTCGGCCATGACAATGGCGTCATAATAATCCCCGCGCACGGCAATCATCGTCACCTGGCTACCGCCTTCAGGCAGAGCCGTCCACATCTTGGGCAGGGCTTTTTCGGGCACAAAAAGAAGCAGAGGCCATCCGGCCAGGGAAGCGGCGTGGACAAAGGCTCTTGCCGTGTTGCCGGCGGAGGCCAGCACCAGTGTGGATCTCTCACCCCTCTCTTTCAGCCTCTCTATGGTGGGAGCGGCCTCCAGGTCCTTGAAGCTGCATGTGGGGAGCAGCGCTCCCCGCTCCGGCCAGTAGCCATTGAAGCTGATGAAGAGGTTTTCCAGGCCCAGCTCACGGGCCAGGGCCTGGCTCTTATAAGTCGCCGGACCGGCTTCAAAACCGGAAAACATGCCCTGCGTCGGCAGCCAGTCCAGGAAGCGCCAGATGCCGGGAAGGCCTATGGGCTGGATCTGCCTGGCATGGTATTCGGCGCGCAAAAGAGATTGGTCATGGGGACAGCTTAGAGCGTATTCCGGCTGAACCGATCCATCGCTCACACATCTGAGCAGATATTGGCCCATAAGGATGATTCCTCTAAATGGAGAATATAATGTTTTCTGTTCCAGGAAAAAGTTCTTCCCTTTTGTGAAAATTGAATTCAGGACAGTTACTATTGGCCTAATTTTTCCCCTCGGAATATAAAAGGCTTTGCCGATAGATCGAATTCTCATCCCAAAAGTAGAAATATTGGAGACGCATTACCCAATAGTATGTCAAATGTGGAGAGGCTGATGAGGGCGGCCTTTCAATCGGATGAGAGCTTGAGAGAGACATTAAAAGAGGTCATAGCAGAGCTGGGTCTGTCCGCTCGGGAGTTTTCTAAGGTATCAGCCATTCCCCAGAGCACCCTCTATAAGATCCTTTCCGGACACAGAGAGCCGAATATCACTACTCTGCGCCAGATCGTCAAAACCGTCCGCCAGATGGAGGGCTCGGAAGGAAACTTTATAGCCATCATCGCCGCCCGGCCGGTCTTGGACAAGATCAGCGAGAAGAAGATGAAGATAGGAGACAGGATGCTGACCCTGCGGGAATATTCGGCCACGACCATCGAGGAGGCCATCATTGCTGCCATACGGGCGGAGAGGGATGGTGCCTCAGCTCTGGTCTGCGCTCCCATCGTCAGCCCCACCGTGGAGAAGCTGCTTTCTATCCCTGTGGCCACCATAATCCCCAAGGACAGTGTCATCAGGGCCATAGAGGTCGCTGCCAGAAAGATTGAGTAAGGTTATAGTAGAATTAATCCAGATCTAGGCAAAGGGAATGAATCCGGGAGATACGATAGCCATGAAAAAAAGGTCTTCTGCCGCCATCATCTTGAAGCTGATAATGATAATCTGCTTTCTTGCTCACTATTCTTCCGGCCAGAGCGCTCCCGTCTTCCATAGCGTGAGCGGGGAATTCGCCCAGAAATGGATAGAGGATTTCAAAAAAGAGAAGGCAGCAGTGGTTGTGCCCAAGGCCGTTGATACGCAGTCAAATCAGAGCCAGGACAACCAGAGCGATTTATGGAGCTGGGGCAGCGCTCCCCGGGGCAGCAAGATAGTGGATGGCCAGCTGGAGAGAGATCCCAATTACCTGCGGCCCCTGCTGAATCTTACCAGCAACTGGCTGGATGAGCTCTATACCGATTCCGACACCGGTCTGCCCATGGAGGTCTACTCCGATCCGCTGACTGGGCGAAAATACCATCATATCCTCAATCCCAACACAGGAATTGCTTTTTTCACCTATTGCAGCTATATGGACGAGAAGACCGGTCAGATGGTTTATGTATATGTGGACCCGGATACAGGCAAGGAGGTCCAGGCTACATCGGCGCCTGTCTTTGTCATCAAATCCCTGGCCGCAGGCATGGCCGACAATTTAATTTAAAAACGCAAAGATAATTCCTGGACCAATTCTGCAATCCCAAAAGGCTTTTATTTCTATGCCTTCAGATGCAATAACAGTGGGGTCTATACAAATGAAGAGCAGATGGGCATTGTCTGCCCTGTTGATGCTATGCCTGATGGCGACTATATGCAACGGGCAGGAGGCCGGCCGTTTTCAGAGCATAGGGGGGGATTACGGCAAAAAAATGATCAGCGTAATCGATGCCAATGATACAGAGCAGGCTGCAGAAAGCAATAAAAACGGCACCCTATGGAGTTGGGGAAGCTCTCCCAAAGGAAGCCAGATCGTAGACGGAATGCTGGTAGAAGATCCCAGATATTCACTAAAAAAGCTCAACGTCGTCTCCAACTGGCTGGGCGACTCCCTGGTTGATCCCTATGGTGTGACAGAGCCTGCTTATGCTTATACCGACCCGGATACCGGTCTTCCGGTTAAAACCTATGTAGATCCCATCACAGGTCATTACTACTATACTTATACCGATGCCAAATCAGGAAAGCTGGTCTATGTTTACTTCAATCCCCAGACAGGGGAAGCTCTCTACACCAGCTATGCTCCCATCTCCGGCCAGTATGTTGTGGCAAATCAGAGCTTCACTCTGCCCCCCATATTCAATTGAGAGGCTTTGTCCTGGAGGAGGCTCTGCTGCCTGCAATTTCGGCAGAGGGAAAAGGAAAACGGCAGCATCATGCGAAAGCCTTTTATGGCTTTGCGGCAATTCCGCATCGGTGGGGACAGTATGAAAACTGCACTGGCAGCATCGGCATTATTGATAGCTTGTCTCTTGGCCGGCATTGGTCTGGCCCAGAATGAGGATCGCTTTCAGAACATCGGCGGGGACTACGGCAGGAATATCATCAGTTCCCTGACCGCCAATGAAACCGCTGTGGCAGCCGGCAATAATGACAGCAACAGCACCCTATGGAACTGGGGAAATATTCCCAAAGGCGGCATGCTGGTGAACGGAAGCCTGGCTAAGGATCCCTTCAATACCCCCGGTCCCATAGAGAATCCCGAAAGCTCATATACCCGGGTCGGAGTGGATGCATTTACGGGAAGAGCCATCTATTCTTACAGGCCACCTGAAAGCGCAGAAGCCAAATATTTCTATGTAGATCCTTATACCGGACTTCCGGTCTATGTGGAAAGGGCAGATGTCACATTCGATGGCCGCAGCCCAGATCCATCTGGAAGCGGAAGCTATGAACTTCCTTCAGCCTTCCGATAAGGATGTATTGCGACTAGCTAAAGGAGTGAAAAGGAATGAAGTACATTGCCATAATTTTATGTTTGATAGCTCTTGCCGCAGGCGCGGAATACAATGACTGGCAGCAGGGAGCGGCAGACGGCCTCAGATATGGATTTAAGATGGGACAGGCATACCAGAACGCATTGAACGGCGTGAATGTGACCGGATTCAATGCCGAGGTTGATAGATACAATGCCTGGATTCAGCAAAATTTCGGAGATGACCCTTATCTGATGATGTCAAAGATGCCAATCAATGGCATCGACCTCACCAGGCCGGTTCTCATAGCCAACAATACCACCAGTGGTGGCATACCCCACAAAATCGACGGTATGAGTGAGATGAATGGGCCGAGCTATACCACAAATGATGAGAGCCTGCTGCCAAAGAGCCTGGATCTGACAAAAGCAAAAAATGTCGATTCTACTCTTATTGGCTCGCAATATTTGCCTTGGGTTTGAGTCTTAAGGCTATTCATTTTTTTTTGTTCCGCAGCAGTTAAAATCATATGCATGCAGCCTTTGCTGCCAGTGGCAGCAGTTTACTGGAAGCCCTCAATAAAGCTCTTTATGCACCACTTCAGATCGGGGTGATATCCTCCCTCCAGCAGGGCGAATCTGCGGCCTGAGCAGCTCTCTGCCCCTTCCCGGATGCTTTTCCCTATCTTGCGGTAGTCCTCCAGCTTGAGAAGCCCTCCCCAGTCCTCTAGGTAGGTGTCAA
>NOLC01000239.1:0-1429 GCA_002256595.1 Methanosaeta sp. NSP1
TCCTCCAGAATCTCCCGGTCAAGGCACTCCAGTTGGGGAATGAGGCTGGCCTCGATGACATAGGAGAAATCCCCGCCACCGGAGGAGAGGTCCACCGCCTCCAGAACCATCCCCAATTTGACCGGCTCACCATAGCCGAAGCTGCACTGCCAGCGCTCGCTCTCTATATAGATCTGACTTTCACTGAGCCGGGATTGGCTGAGCATAAAAGTGAATATGGCTTGTGATATGATAAGCTTTTTCCGGCTATCATTCCCGATCCGATCAGGAAGAGGGCCTGGGCTGCAGAGATATTAGGCAAAGGCTGAAGAAAAAAGAGATTATGAGGCTTGCAGGATGCTATCAGGCAGTCTTCATCTCGGCCGCCTCTTCCAGGCCCAATTCCCTGATGGACTGCTCTCTCATCTTGAACTTCTGGATCTTGCCGCTAACAGTCATGGGGAAGTCTTCCACGAATTTAATGTACCTGGGGATCTTGAAATGGGCGATCCTGCCCCGGCAGAAATCCTTGATCTCCTCGGCGCTGGCCACGGCTCCCTTCTTGAGCTTGACCCAGGCCATGATCTCCTCGCCATACTTTTTGTCCGGAACGCCTATGACCTGGACATCGCTTATGGCGGGATGGGTGTATAGGAACTCCTCAATCTCCCGGGGGTAGATGTTCTCCCCGCCCCGGATGACCATATCCTTGAGCCTGCCGGTGATCTTGCAGTAGTCCTCATCGTCCAGTGTGCCCAGGTCTCCGGTGTGCAGCCAACCCTCCTGGTCAATGCATTGGTCTGTGGCCACGGGATTGTTGTAGTAGCAGCGCATGACCATATAGCCGCGAGTGCAGATCTCTCCCGTCTCGCCGCGGGGGACTATCTTTCCCGTCTTGGGGTCCACTATCTTCACCTCGGCGTGGGACATGGGCTTTCCAATGGTGGTGACCCTCTTCTCCAGGGAGTCGTCGGTGGAGGACATGGTGATGCCGGGGGAGGCCTCGGTCTGGCCGTAGGTGATCACCACCTCTCGCATGTTCATGAGAGTGCTCACCTTCTTCATGAACTCTATGGGGCATGGTGAGCCGGCCATGATGCCTGTGCGCAGGCTGGAAAAGTCGTATTTGGAAAAGTCCGGGTGCTCCAGCTCGGCCACGAACATGGTGGGAACACCATGCAGAGCGGTGCAGCGCTCCTTCTCCACTGCGGACATCACCGAGACAGGATCGAAGTATTCGGCAGGCAGGACCATTGCCGCCCCGTGGGTCATGGCAGCCATGTTGGAGAGGACCATGCCGAAGCAGTGATAGAAGGGGACGGGAATGCAGAGGCGGTCATTTTCTGTGAATTTCATGCATTCGCCTATGAAGTAGCCGTTGTTGAGGATGTTGTGGTGGGTCAGGACCACGCCCTTGGGAAAGCCGGTGGTGCCGGAGGTGTACTGGATG
>NOLC01000239.1:1434-2752 GCA_002256595.1 Methanosaeta sp. NSP1
TCGCCCATCTTCAGGACCTCATCCCAGGAGTGCATGCCGGGCTGCTTCTGGCCCCGGATTGTGACCGCGGTACGCAGGAAGGGCAGCTTCTCGGAGTGGATCTCTCCCGGCCTGGCATCCTTGGCCTCGGGGCAGACCTGATAGAACATCTGAACATAGTCAGAGCTTTTGAAGCGGTCCATGAGCAGCAGGGCCTGGGCCTCGGACTGGCGCAGGGCATATTCCAGCTCGTGAGTGCGATAGGCGGGATTGATATTGACCATGATTATGCCCGCTTTGGCCGTGGCGAACTGGGTGATGATCCATTCGGCCAGATTGGTGGCCCAGATGGCCAGGCGGTCGCCTTTCTTCAGGCCCAGGGCCATGAAGCCCTTGGCGGCGCGGTTGAGTTCATTTTGCAGCTCGCGATAGGTGTAGCGCTTGCCCTGGTGGAGTGATACTATTGCATCGTTATCGGGGTATTTCTCCGCTATTTCATCGAACATATCCCCGATGGTCTTTCCAATGAGCGGTTTCTCCGAGCCGCGAAAAGCATAGCTGTGCGAGACTTTGCCTGGCATGAGGTTGGCTCACACGCTAAGGGAATATAACAGTATCTCCTGACTGATTTGAAGAATGTTAAAATCGAGGAGATGATTTTGTCTCCCGGTGGTTTGTGGCTGGGGCTTGCTGCTGCCCTGCCGGCTTGATTGGCAAGAGATGCTACAGAACAGGGCAGCGGAGAGAAGCAGGGATGGCGATCAGGGCGCGTTTTTGCGAGATGGGACGATCGGCCCCGTCCGTGGCAGCCGCAGGGATTAGCGTGGGCCACGAGCCCGGGAAAGCCCATGGCAGCAATAACAGAATCGATCGATGCAATTCTGCAACCAGAGCAAGCTATGATTTGCCGATGGGATGTTAGTTGACTGTGGTCACCCGGCCATCAACAGATCTCAGCCGGACATGAGATCCTTTCATACTGATGGCGGCAAATCCAATGGACTTTAGAAACTTCAAGAGTTCTTGGCCATCAATCGCAGGAAGCTTTTGCATCTTGAATTACTTCCAGATCTCTGAAACCCACGAAGGTATTGAGACTACCCATTTCCGTCTCTTCCAGGCACATTTCAATGACTTCTCGTATGTTCTCCATAGCCTCATCGATGGTCTGGCCCCAGGAGTGACAGCCCTTGAAGAGCGGGCAGCTAACTATGTACAAGCCGTCTTCATCGATCTCGATAAGAATTGGCAAATGCAGCTTTTCCATGATTGAACCATTTAATGTTGCAGGCTTCGGATTTAAAGGTATTTGGCAGTCTCCAGCATGACACTGCTGCTT
>NOLC01000183.1 GCA_002256595.1 Methanosaeta sp. NSP1
GAAGACGATGGGTATGGGAAGAAGGGACCACTTCACATGGTTGAAGGTGATGAGCAGGGCTATGATCATGAGCAATCCGGCCAGGGCCATTATGGGTCCATTGCTCTTGGCCATCTCATCGGTGATGGACTGCATGAGAGCTGGCTCGCCGGTTACAGTGACCACCACATGGGGCGGAAATTCGGCCATCCTCACCTGGGCGGATGTCTCAGCATAGATCTCTCTAAGCTGCGCCTCGGTTAAGGTCACTGGAAGATCTATGGAGAGCAGGGTATGCTTTTTATCCGGCATCATGGCAGATACAGCCGGCTGATTGGAGGGGGATGAAAGAATCTGATCCACCCGATCCTCCTGGTCGGGTATGGCGGCAAGGCCAAAGTCCCGTTCCTCTGTTTTCAGAACTATATCGGCAATGCTGGTCACTGCCAGCACATTGGGCGCCTCACGCATCTTTTGGGAGAGAAGATCCATGGCCCGCAATATTTCCGGCTTGGTGATGTCATCTGATTCGATGACCACTGCTATGGACTCGGTGGCAAATTTCTCTGCATAGAGGTGATCGAAGAGCTGGTAAAGGGGTGAGTCTTTGCCCACCATGCTCTCTGTGGTCATCCCCTGCATCTCGATCTGCTGGGCATAATGCAGAGAGGCAATGGTCAGAAGGAGCGCAGCGGCCAGGATCAAGAAGGGATGGTCTGCAATCCACCTGCCGAACGTCTCTGTCGGATTCATCTGCCCACAACCTATTATGTTCTGAAATTACCAAACGTCCGGAACATGCGAAAAGTAATTAAAAGTTGTGGTCTTAATAGATGGTGATGCAGCAAGAGGAGAAGGAGATCTTAAAGAGGCATATGGTTGATGCCTGTGTGAAGGTAGCCAATAGCTGCGGCTGCTCTGATGCCGTGGGGGTTTTGCGTGGCGCTCTCGTTCTGGCAGAAGGGCCTGTGTCCATGGATGACCTGGTGGAAGAGACAGGATACAGCAAATCCACAGTCAGCGCCAATATGAGCACCCTGGAAAGGCTGGGCCTGGCCAAGAGGGTGATTGTACCAGGAGACAAGAGATACTATTATCTTGCCGTATCTGATCCTGAATCTCTGAAAAAAGAGATGATAATCAATATGAGGCAGGAGATACAGCTCATCATCGCGGCAATGAACCGGACCGAGGAGGATCTCAATTCATGCAGAGATCCATGCCATCGGACCAGAGAAAGGGTTGGGCATGCCAGAAGCTGCTACCAGCACCTGGACCTGCTCTTGGACCTGATCTCCCGATATGATACAGAAGAACTGATTGATCTCTTGGAGCAGGACCTCAAGAACAGGAGCCAGGGATGACCGGCCACTTCGCCGGGTCCGTTGAGCACTTTCATCGGCATTAATTCTAAAGATCATCGATCACCTTGACCCTCAATTTTGAAAAATTCTCTTTGATTTCCACTACATAGTCCATTCCCGCAAATATCTCCTCAAGCTCTATTCTTATGAATTGCCTGGCGGAGTCCAGGTTGAAGATGAGGTTAAACTCTTTATCCCCTGTCTTGCTGATATTGAATAGATTGCAGATTTCCCCCCTGCGCAAAATGCTCTCTGCATTGAAGAGCCTGAGCTTGAACTGTTCGGCATGAGCCCGGCAGATCTCTCTATGCAGGCTCCAGAATTTTTCCTTATCCGGATGGGTCTCCATGAAGCTCATAAAAAGCATCCAGTGATTTATATCCAGGATTATATGCTCGCCTGCGGACAGCATCTCCGAGTAGGTGTAGACGGTCATATCATCACAGAGATCAAAGAGCATCTTGTGCTTGCCAAAGAATTTCAATGCCTCTCTCATCAGCTCGCTTTGAGAGATGCCCATCTCGTCCTTCAACTTCTGAAACAGGCCAGATGTCCCTTCATCCAATGCAATGGTAATCCTTCCCTGCAACTTCATCTTAGCCTCAGCTTCGTCCATGCCATGAGCATCTCAAGAGACATTCTCCACCCATGCGGACAGTCGGATTCCATTTCGCCTTTCCTTTCCGCAACTGCATTGCTCGCTTCGCCCGGGTCAACATCAATCAGCCACCAGTGCACATGGGAGGCCAGCTGCTGGATCCGGCCTGGCGCATCCAGCATACCGGGGAAAAAATTGATGCCTGGGCCTTCACCGGCTATGCTACTCGCTCACAGTGATCCAGGCATCCAGGATGGCCTCGGCCTCATCTCGATAGGCGTCCATGACATATGGTATGCCGGAGACGTAGGATGCCTCTTCGGTCAGGGCCATGAGATCCTTTCGGGAGATGGTTGAGAGATTGAAGTTTCGCGAACCGGCCATCAGTTGCTGCAATCCAGTCTTGAATTTCTGGCAGTAAGTGTACAGGCCTATGGCTCCCAGGGGAATATCCTTTATCTCCTGACCGTACCTGGCCTTGAGGTCCTCGTAGGAGACAAAGATCTCCTCAGGGCGGCTGCCGTACTTGGAAATGCTGCCGGGAAGCTCCCCCTTCTCCATCCAGGCGGCAATGTTCTTTCCCACCATTCCCGGAATCATAAGGGCGCGACCCATGCAGACCGCTTTGACGAATGGAGCAGACATGGCGATGGCCTTGAAGACACCGTCCTCGCTGGAAAAGCCTCCGGCCATGGCGATATCCGGAACCTTGAGGCCCCGTCGGGAGAGCTTGCTGCAGAATTCATAAGCCAGAGCCTGCATATAGAAGGTAGGAATGCCCCACTCGTTCATCATGGGCCAGGGGCTCATGCCTGTGCCTCCCGGCGCTCCGTCGATTGTGAGCAGGTCGATCTCGGCCTCGGCACCGTAGCGTATGGCCATGGCCAGCTCGGCCATGCTATAGGCTCCCGTCTTGAGGGTGATGCGCTTGAATCCCAGATCCCTCAGGCGGTCGACCTCGTCGAAGAAGCCATCACGTGAGACGAATCCGAGGCGGGAGTGCCTTTCGAACTCCTTTATGGCTCCGGCTTTATAGGCCATCTGCACCTCCAGGTTGCCGGGATCGGGCTGGACCACATAGCCTCTTGACTTCAGCTCCTGGGCTCTCTCCAGGCTGTCCACCTTTATCTCGCCGCCGATGCATTTGGCTCCCTGGCCCCACTTCAGCTCAATGGTCTCCAAATCATGTCGGGAGGAGACGTACTCGGCCACCCCGAGGCGGGTGTCCTCCACATTCATCTGCACCAGTATCTCGCCAAAGCCCTCATGGAACCGCTTGTAGGTCTGTATCCTGCGGTCCATCTCCGGAGAGCTCTTTACCTTGCCTTCGTTGTCCAGCACCAGATCCGGATCCACTCCGCAGACGTTCTCGCCGCAGACGAGGGTTATTCCGGATATGGCTGCGCCAACGGCAAAGTGCTCCCAGTTCTTCCTGGCGATATCTGTGGAACCCAGAGCGCCGGTGAATATGGGCAGCGCCATCCGCACCTTCCTCGACCAGCCGTACTCGGTAGTGACATCCACATTGGGGAAGATGGATGTATCCGGTCCCGGCTCCACTCCCTCGGGAAGGCCGAATGCACCCACGGCATATCCCTGGATGTTGAGATGAGAATAGTCAAGGGGATAGTTCTTGTCGGCTCCTGCGGTCATCTCCCCGAAGGGTCCGGGGTAGAGAACCTCCCTGCCCCGGAAAGAGGCAAGCCAGGTCTCGCAGCCGCCCTTGCATCCGTCTACGCATCTGGTGCAGATTCCCGACATGGGGACCACATTTCTGGATCGGTTGAATGTCCCCGTTGCTTCGTTAGCATTCGGTCTTCGAAGATTCATCAATAATACCTCTGGGATGGATATGATCAGAATACAGTGGCTTCATGCTTTCACAAAAAAAATGAATTAGTCAAACTCAAATCAGCGCTCTTTCCGGCCTTTCCACTTTCAACCCGGCAAGCAAGTGCGCTGCCTCAGCTGCTTCCGAGGGTAGATATCTCTCCCATGTCCTCCAGAGTGTTTTTGCATCGGCCATTCTCTCTGCCACACCCTCTTCAGGCAGAATCTGATCCCAGGGCTTCA
>NOLC01000065.1 GCA_002256595.1 Methanosaeta sp. NSP1
ATGTCACCCGTCTCCGCCGCCTCTTCCACCATCTGCAAGACAGCATCCCTGGACTTGATGCCGCCCTTTAGTCGCGGCACGGCGCAGAACTTGCAGTCGTAGATGCACCTCTCCGAGACTGTGATGTAGGCCTGGCCGGGGCAGTGCAGCAGCGGCTCCAACAGCCGGCCGCGGGCCACTTCTCGCCCATCCTGGACAATGGCCGCTCCATCAGGGCGGCTCTCCAGCCTGAGCGGCGAGTCGGAGGTCACCGATAGGCGCACCATCTGCAGCCCGGACTGGAAAAAGATGGACTGGCCGCCTGCACCAGGCCCGGCGGTGGATGTCCTCTCTCCGGGGCGCGGCTCCTCCAGCCGCACCGTCCCCACAGCGATGAGCCTGGCCTTGGTCTCAAGATCCATGGCCGCCTATTGTCCCTCCCGGCTTAAAGCCATAATCCTTGCCGCAAAAGTCAAAGCAGAGATCGGGCCTTTTCCCCTGTGGCGGGGAGCCTTTTTTAAGCTAGGAGCGACGACATAAGAATATTCTGGAAGGGTCTCGAATATGGAAATAAATGATATGCTGCTCTACTTTGTATATGCCTTCACCACCATATTCGTCATAGTCAATCCCATCGAGGCCACCCTGGTCTATGTCACCCTCACCTCCCCACTCAGCCCTTCGGAGAGAAGACACATATGCAGGCGTTCCACCCTGGTCGCCTTTGCCATAGCCATCCTCTTCGCCATAGCCGGCGATACTGTGCTGCGCCTGTTCGGCATAACCGTGGACAGCTTGAGGGTAGCGGGAGGAGTGCTGCTCTTTCTGGTGGCTATAGATATGCTGCGAGGCGTCCGCCAGCAAAATAAGGTCACCGAGGCCGAGCTGCGGGATGCCAATCAAAGGGAGGACGTCTCCATATTTCCCCTGGCCATACCCCTTCTCACCGGCCCCGGGGCCATAACCACGGTAGTGGTTTTGATGGGCGCGGCAGTGGGCTATGCCGAGAAGTCTCTGGTGCTCCTGGCCATTGTCTCCACCTTCCTGGCCACATACCTGATCCTCAAATCCTCAGAGCACATCGACCAGGCCCTGGGTATCACAGGAATCATGGTCATGACCAGGATCATGGGGCTGATCCTGGGAGCCGTGGCCGTGAACTTTGTGGCCACAGGAGCCTGGAACCTCTACCTCGCCCTGGCAGGAGCCTGAGAGATGGAAAAAGAGCAATTTATGCACTGGCTCTCCGAGGAGCTGCCCGAGTCCCTCTTTTCCCAGATTGCAGCCCAGGTGCTCTTCCGCTGCCAGCATTGCAGGGAATGCTGCCGGGGAGAGGGTTACGCCCTGGTGGATGAGGAGGATATCCATGAGATAGCCCGGGCCCTGGAGGTGAGCCATTCCATTGCCAAATCCAGGTTTACCGAGCCCGATCCGGAAAAGAATCCGGGATGCAGAATCCTGAAAAGCTATGGGGCGGAGAGAAGCTGCTGCTTTCTTGACCGCATCAGCAGCAGGTGCAGCATATACCATAACCGGCCCAAGATCTGCCGCAGCTTTCCCATGCTCAGCGCCGAGCCGGAGGATGGCAACGCCATCTGCCTTTACTCCGACTGCCTGGGAACGGCATCTTTTGCCAGGATGATCTTGGAGAAGCGTGGCGATATCCAGGTTCAGAGAGATATGCAGATCCTGAATGAGCAGGAAGAGATGCGGCAGAAGCTGAAGATATCCCTCTGCATCTGGCTGCGCCGCACCCTGGGGCAGAAAGAGGATGCAGACAGCATCTGCCGCATAACCGGGGAGCAGCCTTTCCAGAAGAACGACTTGGAGAGATATTGCCTGGCCTATTTCCTGATGACCATGAAAACAGACGGGCTGAAGGATTATCTTGAGTCCGGCTTCCGGGACTAATTCATCTTGGCAGAATTCATCTTTGCAGGGGCCGACGGACGCTGCCCTGCCAATCCGCTCCCCAATATCGATATCAATAATAGACTCTGTCTCTCGATAAAGCATCAATCTAGCCCCTGATTTTCAAATTAGCAACGGCTATATATTGCTTGTATCAACCACTTTTCCAACCGGGAGGATTCGATTTGAAGGATTATCTCACATTGGATGACGTCGCGCTTGACAATAAACGGGTCCTGTTGAGGGTGGACTTCAATTCACCCATGGATCCCAACGGAAATATCCTGGATGATAAGCGCATCAAGAGCCATTTGGATACACTTCGAGCTCTTGAGGACTGCCGGGTGGTCCTCATGGCCCATCAGAGCCGGGCGGGGAAGAAGGATTACACCACCCTCGAGGCTCATGCCCGGCTCCTGACCAGGCTCCTGCGCCGGGATGTATCTTACATCGACGACATCTTCGGCTCTCATGCCCAGGAATCCATAAAATCGCTCCGGCCGGGTGAGGTCATTCTTCTGGAGAACACCCGCTTTTATGCCGAAGAGAATATGAACCGCAGCCCTGCCGATCATGCCAGGAGCCATATGGTGAGGAAGCTGGCACCTCTATTCGATCTTTTTGTAAATGATGCTTTTGCCGTATCCCATCGCTCTCACTGCTCCGTGGTGGGATTCACCGAGGTTCTGCCGAGCATAGCGGGAATTCTGATGGATCGGGAAATCACTGCTCTGGACCGGGCCCTGAAGGGCGATGAGCATCCCACAGTCTTCTCTTTGGGCGGCACCAAGGCCGACGACTCCATAAAGGTCACCCAGAATGTCCTCTCCCGAGGCGGGGCGGATAAGATCCTGACCTCGGGGGTGGTGGCCACGGTGTTTATGATGGCTAAAGGGATAGATGTGGGCGAGGCCAATCGCAAGTTCGTGGAGGATCAGGAGTATATGGAGCAGATACCCATAGCGGCAAAGCTGCTCCAGGACTATCCGGACAAGATCGTCCTGCCGGTTGATGTAGCCCTGAATCAAAATGGAGAACGGGTGGAGGTCTCCGTGGACAGGCTGCCTACGCCTCTTCCCATAGCCGACATCGGCCTGGAGACCATAGTCAGCTACTCCAAATACATGAAAGAGGCCCGGGTTACAGTGCTCAACGGGCCCACAGGCATCTTTGAACAGGAAAAATTCAAGCTGGGCACATCAGAGCTCTTGAAGGCTGCCACCCTCTCCAGCTATTCCATAGCCGGGGGTGGACACAGCGTGGCGGCAATAGAGCAGCTTGGTTTGGAGTCCAAGTTCTCTCATGTGAGCATGGGCGGCGGAGCTTCCATCACTTACCTCTCCGGCGAGCCCCTGCCAGGCATAGAAGCTCTGAAAAAAGCGGCACTTCGCTCGCGCCAGAGCTAGATGATCAAGCAGGAGGCAAGGCAAAAAGCTCCTGCTGCTTGAGAGAGGAGCGGAGCTGGCCCCAAGTAGCGCAACCAGCCTTAAAGCTCCGGCTCCCAGAGCAGGCTGGAGGCTACCTTTTTGCGGCAGGCATCCAGGATGGCAGCAGGATCCCCGGCTGCCTCCATGGCCGCAGCAGACCGATGTCCTCCTCCCTCCCCGCCGAACTCTTTGGCCGTCCGGCTTAAAACCTCAGCCAGGTTCAGACCTCTTCTGGCTGCCTCCCGGCTGGACCGGCCGCTGATGCGCACCTTACCGCCATGCATCCCTGCCACCAGAGCCACGTCGGCTCCCATTTCCTTTAGAGCCATGCAGGCAGAACCCTCGAAGGAGTTGACTGTGGTCCAGGCTACCAACCAGTCTCCCTGGCGCTCGAATCTGCTTCTTGAGGCTGCCTTGAGAACAGCGATTCTCTGAGATAAATCGGGTGGCAGGGAGAGAGCCTCCAGTGCTTCTTCGTAATCGAACCCCCCCGCCGCTAAGAGCTCCGATGCAGCAGCAAAAGCCTCCGGGCTGGCCCTCTTGAAGCGACCGGTATCGGAGATGATCCCAGCCAGGAGCCCCAGAGCAGCCTTATGGCCTGGCCTCTTGCCGCTCTCTTTCAAAATCTTCCAGACTATCTCGGAAGTGGACCTGGCCGGCCTCTGGATGTAAAAGAGGGCTTGATCCA
>NOLC01000243.1 GCA_002256595.1 Methanosaeta sp. NSP1
GTTTTCTTAAGGTTGATTAACATGTTTTTCTGGAAATCTGATGCAGATTCACAATTATTCTGGTCGCTAAATCAAATGAACCTATGATGTGGTCTGGAAAATGCTGAAGACCTCCGAGCATGGCGGATCAGATCCTAATAGCCCCGGCAATATCTCCTGCAGAGCCACCTGCACCACCAGGTTATGGACTATTGCGGATAGAAGCAGCTTTCCAATCCAATAGGAGGGAGGTGAGAGCCGATCCAACTGAAAACTGAAAGGTAGGAGGGAAGATGGCACTTCATCGACTCTCGCCACATCCCATATAGACCAGGAATGAAATAAACAGGTTTGCATTATGTGAGGGCCACATTAACTTTAGGCCAATGGCAATTCTGCCTGTGGCCGTATCTATGAAGGCCGGATGGACTCCTGCATCCATCGCTGCAAGCTTTTTTTTTGCATTGCGCCTGATGCAGCACAGCCTACATTGCTTCAGCCCTTCCTGGGAGCGAAAAACAGCCATTTTTCTCAATAAAATCGTATTTGGAACCTTTCTGGCCCTCATAAGCCGGAAAGGAACTATTATAGAGCAATTAAGAAGATGCATATTTCCCTTAATTGGCTGTTCGTTCGGCTCACTTTTTATATATCGTTCCATTCAGCCATTCAACCTGGATATCGGCAAATGACTTAAATGCTATTGAGAAATTCATGATGAAGGCCATGAGCCAGCTGCTAAAGCATAAGCCGTGCCAGAGGGAGCCGATCCTTGATCGCGGAGAAATAAAGCAAGCAGCTCAAGCCCGCGGTCCGGCCCTTCATCAAGAGAGAGGAAAGACGGGATGGAATTTGAATTGATCCAGAGCAACCACGGCCCGACCATCTGGACGGCATGGGCAGGGAATTTCAAGGTCCAAACGGAGATGGCATGACTATCACTGAAATGGATGCCCACGGCAGGGTTCTTCTCCCTCTGGAGATCAGAGCCAGGCTGGATCTAAATGCAGGAGATAAGCTGGCCATAGACCATCTGGGCGACGGCACAATAATAATCACCAAACCGGTAAAGAGATGAGGTGAAGGTCATAACCAGAGCAATAGAGTTGAAGGGCATCCAAAAAAACTATCGCATAGGCGATAGCGAATTTGCCATACTCAAGGGCATAGACCTGGAGATAGATGTGGGGGAGTTCATAGCTCTGATGGGGCCCTCCGGCAGCGGCAAATCCACCCTCATGAACATCGTGGGCTGTCTGGACCGGCCCTCCAGCGGGCGGTTCATACTATTAGGCCAGGACATCAGCCAGACCTTGGACGATGAGCTGGCTCGCATCAGAAGGGAGGAGCTGGGATTTATCTTCCAGACCTTCAATCTCATCGGCCGCATCAGCGTTCTGAAGAATGTGGAGGTCCCTATGATGCTCAGCGGCGTTGCCCGCGAGAGGCGTAGGTCTCGGGCGCTGGAGCTGCTGGAGTCGGTGGGCATTGCTCATCGCTCTGATTTCAGCCCCACGAATATCTCCGGCGGTGAGCGGCAGAGGGTGGCCATAGCAAGAGCCCTGGCCAATGATCCCAAGATCATTATCGCCGACGAGCCCACCGGAAATCTGGACCTCAAGAACAGCGAGGAGGTCATGAAGATTTTGAGCCACTTGAACCGAGACGGCAGAACCATTATCATGGTCACCCATAACCCGGAGATAACCGGAAATTGCAGTCGTGTCATACGCCTGCGAGATGGACGAATTCTGGAGAGCGCATCATGAAAAAGGCAGCTTTAATTCTGATGTTGGCCCTGCTGGCGGCAGGATTGGCATCATCCTATGAGTACCGCATGCCCGTGAACATAGAAACCAGGACGACTCCGGCTGTGCTCCTGCCCGGAGATGAGGCCACACTGGCTATCGATCTGACCAACGGAGCCGCCTCCTACGGAACCGGCAGGGATGCCGGGGCGGGAAGCTCGTCCTATGGCACCCTTCTCTCCACGCCGATCAATAAGACCATTTTAAGGAGCACAGATGATCTGTTGGTGCTGACGGAAGACAGCAGCGACCTGGGAATGATAGGACCCAATGATAAGATCACAGTTTACTATAAGATTCGCGCTTCGGAGAACATCAGCAGCGGAACTCATCTCCTTGATTTCAGGGTCAACGGCGGATACGACATGATCACCATCAAACGCAATATTCTGATCAAGGTGGATGATACTGCGGTGAGCCTGGCCCGTGCTGAGGCTGATGCCTCAACCTTCAACCTCAATGTGGCCAATCCCAGAGAGAATACTCTCAATGCCGTCACCATAGTGCCATCGGCTGAAGGTGTGATTTTCTCTCCCGATGAGTATTATATCGGAACCATGGATCCGGACGAGGTCTTTACCATAAGCTTCGGCATAGCCGCCGAGGATGAGGAAAAGGGGCTCAAAGATCCCGTCAACCTGAGCTTTGTGGCCAGGTTCAAGAATGGCGACAACTGGCACACCTCGGAGCCCTACTTCACCATGTACACTCAACCCAAAGCTGAGCTGCCGCAGAGCAGCTATCTTCTGCCCGCAGTGGCAGCGGTGGCGATCGCTCTCATAGCGGCAGGGTATCTGTACCGCAGGAGAAGACGGAACGGCAAGAACGGCGGCATGAACTCATCCCAGAAAGAGAGCAGGGCGCTTTAGGGACGGTGGCCTATGAATCTTCCCGATTTCCTGGAGTACATTGCCGTCGGCTTCAAGGCCGACCGCTTCAAGACGCTCATGTCCTCTCTGGGCATCATCATTGGGGTCATGGCCATAGTGGTCATGCTGTCCGTGGGGGAGGGGCTGTATTCCGGGGTCTCCTCTCAGTTCTCCAGCCTGGATCTGGATATGATTCGGGTCATGCCGGGAAGCGCCCATTTCGGAGGGCCCGGCAGCGACCAGGCCAATAGGAATCCGGCTGAGCCGGCCAAGTTCACGGATAAGGATACCAAGGTCCTGGAGAATGTGGTGGGTGTGAAAAATGTCGCTCCCAGAAGTTCGGCCAATGTGGTGGTGGCCTTCAGAAATACCAACTCCTCTGCCAGCCTGACCGGGGTGGACCCGGACAAGGAGGAGGATCTCTCGGAGGAAGTAGTGCAGGGCCGTTTTCTCACCGGCTCCGATTATAAATCGATAGTCATAGGATACGGCGTCTCCAATGATCTCTTCCGCATGCGTGTCACGCCGGGAAATAAGATCCGGCTGTACTACCAGGACCGCTACATGGACTTCAAGGTGGTGGGAGTCCTGAAGGAGGCGGAGCAGACATCATTCGGAGGTCCGGGAATGGATGAAAACCAGCAGATGTACATCACTCACAGGGCCATGGAGGAGCTGAAGGGTGAGGAGAATTATTACTATGGCCATTTCCAGGTGAAGGTATACGATCCGGCGCAGGTGGAGGTCATCATTGAAAAGATGAAAAACGACCTAGAGAGGTATCACAAGGACGAGGCCTATGATGCCACCACGGCCCGGGATATGCTCACCTCGCTGATGAACGTTTTATCCATGATCAAGTATGCCCTAGCCGGCATAGGTGCCATCTCTCTTCTGGTGGGAGGAATCGGCATTGCCAATGTGATGATGCTCACAGTGAAGGAGAGAATCAAGGAGATAGGGGTGATGAAGGCGCTTGGGGCAACCACCAGGGATATCCGCATGCAATACCTGCTGGAGGCAGGAGTGCTGGGAGCGGTCTCCAGCTTCATCGGCATCCTGTTGGGTGTAGCGGTGTCCTATCTCATTGGATCTCTGGCCTCACTGCCATCCTCTATAACCTATCAGTCCATCCTCCTGGGCATGCTCTTCGGGGTGGTCACCACCACCATCGCCGGGGTTTATCCCGCCAATCGGGCGGCCAAGCTCGATCCCATCGAGGCGCTGCGGGCGGAATAAACTCCGCCCAGGGATGGCACAAATTTCAGCGCCGGCCCCCTATGGCCCCGTACAGGATGCAGCCCATCAAGACCTACATGCGCAGGGCAAGTGGAAGCTGCGATTCTTGATTTGATGAAAGAGACATCGATTGAAGCATTCTCCTCAACTCTTGCCATCCTAAACAAGCAGAATATCCATCCAACTTGCGACAGCATCCGTTTCTTCTTTCATCAGACAGATGTTTCGATGGTTGAGCCTTTTACCTTTAAAGGAGGTTTTGAAGTACCGGAAAAGGATTGCTGTTTTTGATCACTTTAAGGAGGGGTGAGCTGTGGACTTGACTCTTGAAGAGCTATGCAAACAACTGAGGCTGAGCGGAGTCTACAGCTATGTGCAAGAATATTCAACAGATTATAATGATCTGCAGGATTTCCTGATGTCTGCACTTCAAGCAGAGATTGATAAAAGGCGGATGAGTCGCCAGATGAATTATAGAGTTGCATTCGAACTGCAGCGGGTCTGACTCGGAGAGGTGTTTCACGTTGGGGCCTCCGATGTGGAAGAAATGATTCAGGCAAGGATGGATGAAAAAGAAAGTCCTTTGAAGGAATGCCGAGTGAGCGACACGGGGGCG
>NOLC01000141.1 GCA_002256595.1 Methanosaeta sp. NSP1
CGGCGATCTGGATCTGAATAGGGTGGCTGCGCTTTCTCTGCCGGCGCAGAGGACCGCCCAGAAATCGTCTGCAGGGAGGGCAGTCGTCGCCTCACCCATAAGCATCACGAATTCGATCATTCTAAACGACGTCAACTTCAGTAGCGTTATCCTTGAAAATGTGATCAATTTTCAGGGGACCAAGTTCAATGATATAGCCAAATTCAGTGATGCTCAGTTCAGGCAAGAGGCAAAATTTGAGAGAGCCCAATTCAACCAGACCGCGGACTTCTCTGGCGCACAATTCGAAAGAGGAGCAGGATTTTTTTCGGTTCAATTCCGCCATGATGCAATATTCACGCGGGTCAAATTCAACCAGACTGCCGACTTCAGAAACGTTCAATTTAACCAGAAGGCAGACTTCTTTGGGGCGTGGTTCCAGCAAGACGTCTTACTCAAGCTTGGAGAGCGGAATTCAACCAGTCTGCCGACTTTGTTGGAGCTCAATTCAATCAGATCGCGAGATTTTCTGACACAAAATTCCGCCAAGATGCAAAATTCAGGAAAGCGGAATTCAAAGAGACTGCCCTCTTTGATGGAGCACAATTCAATCAGACCGCGATATTTTCTGACATAACATTCCACCAATATGCAGAATTCAATCAGTCTCAATTTATAGAAACCGCAAACTTTGAGAGAGCCAATTTCAACCAAGAATCGAATTTTGAGAATGCTATCATCGGAAATGCTATCTTCAACCACAGCCAGTTCTCCAAAGACGTCAGCTTCGATAACGCCAGTATCAAAGACCTCTCCTTGAAAGGATCCGATCTGGAAAAGCTAGACATCCGATGGTCGTCCATTCATGATCTGGCTTATGACGACTCAGCCTATAATCTCCTGAGAAAGAACCTGGATACAAGGGGCTATTTGGACGATGCCAGCGATTGCGAGTACTCCTATCGCTGCAAGCACAGAGCAGATCTATGGCGGCAGGGAAAACTGGGAATGTGGTCCCTGGACTTCCTGGCCTGGGCCAGCTATGGCTACGGTTTAAAACCGCAATGGCCGCTGTACTGGACGATCTCCATCATCCTTCTCGGGGGGCTGTTCTTCTTCTCCACCAGAAGCGTGGTCAGATCAGTTCAATGTCCCGGGCCTTCAGCTCCGGAGCCAGCAGCATCATCTCCTCCGCCCACACCGAGATCGTGCCCGTGGGCCGGGGCCGATATGTGGTAGTGCTGCTGCGGCTCTTAGGCTGGATATTCTTCGTCATCTTCCTCAGCTCCTTGACCAAGGTGGTTTGAGAGGATGCAGTCCTTTAGGGAATCCGAAAAGGAGTAAAGAGGCAAAGAGATATACGCTTCTTTTTCCATATTATTCCATCATGAGATCATTTGTCATACTTTCCCTGGCCCTGCTGCTCTGCTTGCCTGCCGCAGGCCAGAATGCCGGTACCGATGAATTGGTGGCCTCGGCCTTGCAGTCCCTTGTGGCCGAGTCCTCAAAAAATCTGCAGTCCTACCGCTTCTTCCTGGATATGGAGCAGGATATCGATCTGGCGAGCCTCTCCTCGAACGACTCCCAGAGGCTGGTCACCCGCTCCTTCGGCTTTGGCGCTGCCAATATGACAGCCAAAGCCCTCAAGCTCTCCCTGGTCGCCTTAACTTACGACCGGGACGATGCTTCCAACTCCAGCATCATAGCCCTGGAGGAGTATCTGGTCAATGATACTATCTACATGAAGCTGGACGGCAACTGGACAGCACTAAAGATGCCCAGCGTAGCCGAGGCCTGGTCCAGTCAATCCACCATGAACCAGCAGCTTCAGATACTGAATCAGTCCCGTCTGACCCTTCAGGGCTCGGAGAGCGTTGAGGATCTGGACTGCTATAAGGTTCTGGCGGAGATGGACCAGGGGACTATGGCCGATCAGCTCTCCGGAGAGGCAGCATCCATCCTGCCCGAGCTGGACATGAACTTCACGGAGATCTTCTCCAATGCCAGCCTGACCGCCACCTACTGGATAGACAAAGAGAGCCACAACCTCAAGAAGGCAGATGTACTGGAGAGCTTGATCATCAATCCCCGGTCATTGGGATTGTCTTCTGAGAAGTCCGGAGCAGTGGAGATGAGAATCAATTCCGAGGTATCCATGCTCTTCCAGGGCTACAATGATAGCATCGAGATCAAGCTCCCGGTCGAGGCAGAGAGTGCAGCTGCCTTTCCCGCAGACCTCTTGGCAGGTGGCGAGGCTTCTCCCGTCGCCCAGACCGACAATGAAAGCATGACCGATGAGAGTGTAATCAATCAGAGCACAGTCGATGAGTCTGCACAAAATGCATCCGTAAGCCGGCCGGTGCAAGATCAAATTGAGATCCCGGCTGCGAACCAAACTTCTTTAGAGAATAATAGCATATTCTTGATACCGTCTCAGTGTCCGGCGTACCCTCCAAAGCTGCTCTCGATGGGCCCGGCATCCTCGTATCCCTGCCTCTGGCCTGTGCCGGCCAGCCGGATGAGAATCTCCGGATGATATAGCAGGCGCACTGCATTGATGGCATGCTCCTCGGCCCGCCGGCGGGCCAGATGGGCCAGGCTGCTCTCGTCGGGGGCCTCATCCTCATGGACGAAGACCTCAATGATGTGCTTGTTTGTTGATAGCTGGGCGGCGATCAGTCCGGTGGAGGCCTCATGGGCGCACATCCTGTCCTTCTCCGCCCCTCCGGGCATGCCCAAGGCCATGACGATGTCGCACCTCTCCTCCTCCAGCAGCTTCTTGGCCGCCACAGGCAGGTCCTTGATGCCGGGCACAGTGTAGCGGATGATCTCGGCAGAAGACTCCTTTTTGATGACAGAGATAGCGGAGCGGGCCATGTCCACCCGGGCAAATGTGGTGTCGGCGATGCCGATGCGTTTCATGGCATGCAAGATCATCGGAAAAGTTATTAGGCTTATCGGTACCCCTGCAAAAAAAATCAGGGCCGGCCAGCATTCAACAGATACACTTATCAAGCATTATCTGTTTTGCACCTGCCTTGCAGCCCGGGGCGGCTTTCTATGCTTTCCTCCCTCCTTTGCCTTTTGCCGCCTTGGACCTTTTATCCCAGCGCTTCAGCTCCTTCCTTGCCGTCTCTTCCTGGTTGATGCAACTCGACTCAGGAGCTGGCTTGGGCCTTTTCTTCTATTCTGCCCAGCAGGTTCAGAATCCGAGGCCCATGAGGTGCAATATAATTACCAGAACTGCACCCAGAATTCCTCCAATGCCGCAGATGAGTATGGTCAGCCAGCTATATCCTATGCCCAGGCCAGCTACCGCATTGGCCAAAAAGAGGATGACCAGTCCCATTACGGCATTAATCGCGAAGTTCTTGATAGACCTTAGAACCAGGAACGCGGCAAAGACCATCATTGCCAGTAATAACACAAACCCCACTTCAATCATGATTCTACTATATCGGCGTCAAATATTAAAAGCCTTTTTGCAGAGGTCAGGCCTTGTAGAGTCCCGAGATTATTTCGCTACTCATCCAGGCCTGGACGCACAGTCCGGATATGAAATTTTAAAAAGGCGAAGGTACGCTACATCCTTCATAAAGATCGCAGGCATGGGATAAAATAGATTGCGAGGGACATCATGGCGTCTCAGCCGAGAGTTCAATCCATTATCAGATAAAAGTTCCA
>NOLC01000076.1 GCA_002256595.1 Methanosaeta sp. NSP1
TTTCCTGATCCCTGGGCTATGACCGACATGTGGTCCTGGCTCTCATTTATTGAGATATTCTTATCCGGGCTGGCAGTCCTGTTAACAGTTGAGCTCAAGGTAACTTTTTGCCCGTCGTCTCCGGCCGCCTGAAGCAGCATGGCCAGCATAATTCCTATAAAAAGACATATCCACTTCATATCATGCTCATCTCCTCTTGCGCATAAGTACAATGGACAGCATGGCCAAGGCGGCGAGGCCGGTAGGCAGTCCGGATTTCTCTGCGTTCTCTGTAGCATTGATCTTCTGCAGCGGCTCGGCCTCGATCACATTCTCCTCCAGGTCCTTGACCGATCCATCCTGGCTGAGGAGAACCGTGCGCAGTTGATAGATTCCCGGCTCAAGAGTGCTGTTCCAGGTGATCTCCACCGTTTCATCGTCTCCGGAAAGAAGAACGGGGGTCCTCTTCTCAGTGGTATTGAGCAGAGAGCCGTTTTGATAGAGGATAAACCGCAAATATCCCACAAAAGGAACCCGGGAGTTGCCCAAGACAGTGGCACTGGCTCCGGTCTCATCCTGATAGGTCTCGGTGATCAATGCATCATCCACAGCCTCAAACGGATTCATAAAGGCCCTGGTCTGATTATGATTCAGCTCTACGATCTTCACCCTGCCCTCGTAATAGAGTCCTTTTTGCAGTATCTGCTTCCAGGCATAGTCCTTGGCAATAGGCGTGGCATAGCTTCCTGCAATGGGAACCGCATGCTCTCGGGTCACATAAACGGCCTTGCCGCCTTGCAGCAGCATGTAATAGATATCAACTACAGTAGAATCTCTGGCACTGATGGCCAGGTGCATTCCCCGGGAGTCAGCCCGAAAGTCGCGCACATCGAATCTTATGGGCTCCGCACCGCCGTAATAGAATTTAACGCATCTCTTGGAGATCATGGTTTGATTTTGCCGCAATGCAGCGCAGCAGTCATAGCTGCCCCTCTCGGCATCGAAGGCTGGCCAGCTGATGGCCCAGGTTCCCGGACCGTCCACTGCCAGATTCCTGGTAGCCATGCGCTTTCCCTCATGGATCAGATCCACTTGCACACTAGCACCTGCTCCTTCCCCTTGCAGAGTAATATCCGCCGATTCGATGCCGGAGAAGAGGTCGGATATCTCCAGGGACTGGGCTGCTGCCGCCGGAGCCATCTGTGCGGCCAGGACCGCCAGGAATCCCAGTACTGCCAAATGCCAAACTGCGCTCGTTCTCATAGGACCTAACCTGCCCACAATTGCCTAAAGTCAGCCTCTGAAATAATTAAAACTAACGTGCCAGTTATATGGACAGCCCATTGGTGAAGGGGGCGATCAGGGTTATGAGCAGCGATGTCAGCACCAGCCAGGTTAGAACGGCCACAGTGGTTCTGGTGAGCCTTTCCGCCTTCTCTGCTTTTACAATTCGCTCGAAACCCGACTGTACCAGATCCCTGAAGATATGCCCCCCGTCCAGAGGCACGGCAGGGAGGCAGTTGAAGAGGCCGGCATAAAGATTGATCCAGCCGATCCAGAGCAGAAGATTGGCTATCCAGAAGAGCTTCTCTCCCAGGGGCTCGGCCCATCCGCTGGGCTCAAAGACCGTGGTAAGCCAGCCGGAAAAGCCGGGAAAGCCTTTTTGGGACAGTCCGGGAACACCGGCAAAGGGAAGAGATAGCAGCAGATGAAAGCCGCTCATGCCCATGCCCGGCATGGCCTTGAGCTGCTCCAGAAACTGTCTGGCAGGAGCCTGCTGAAAGGTTGCCCCACCGCTGAACACTGCATTTCCGGATATGGCTATGCCTATGAATCCACCCTGCTCCTTGCTGGCAGCATCTCTGGCGGTGAGGTTCACCGCATAGGTCCGGCCCTCGGCTGTGGTTATGTTCACCATCTGGCCGGGATGAGTGGAGTTCATCAGCTCCCGGAAGCCGACCAGGTCTACCGCCTTCCGGCCGTCGATTTCAGTGATCACGCTCATGGCTGGAAGGCCGGCGGCGTAGGCTGCCGAGTCCTTGAATATAGAACCCACCAAGATGCCCCGCTCCGGCTGGCCGGTGAGCGGTAAAGTCCTCTCTTTATCCTCAAAAAGCAGGCTCAATTTGCCCTGTTCTGATGCGCCGGCCAGATCATGGTAGAACTGCTCCAGGCTGCTCACATCTTTGCCCTTGGACTGCATCAAAACCATGCCCGTCTCATAACCGTCTTCCTCCGCCGTCGAGTTTTCATCCACATTGACTACAATCAGCCGGTCCACAGGAGATATGGCACCGATCACCGGTCCGAAGAATAGGGCCATGGCTGCTGCCGCCACAATGAAATTGGATATGACCCCTGCTGATAGAATCCGGATTCTGGCCCTCTTGCCCACCAGCGGGGGCTTGTCCTTGCCGCCAAAGAGCTCCTCGTCGTCCGGCTCGACAAAAGCAGCAATGGGAGCAAATAAAACCGTGACGATTCCCATGGACTTGACACGCACACCCTCCACCCGGCTGAGTATGCCGTGAGCGAATTCGTGCACCAGAAGGGTCACAAAGAGAGCTATCCAGCCCCAGACGAAGGGTATGTACTGGTTTAAGCCCGGTATGAGCAGGATGTTTCTGGGAGCATTATAGCTGCTTGGCTCCGGCGGCTCCTGGATCATATAAAATGTCATGACCAAGACCAGCATCAGGAAGTAGGCCATACTCAAAACGACAAGAGGTATGCCCGCCGAGGCCACCAGCCTCCAGAAGAGCTTGGGCCGGGCCAGCCTGTCCAGAAGATCGAGGCCTCGGGTGGTGCGAAAGAAGATAGCCAGGGGAATGCCGAGAATGCTTCCTACGGTTATGCCCCGGCTCTTCCACTCTGGACTGTCTTTCAGGGGCAGAAGCACAATGGCATACAGCCCGATCAAAGCCGCGGCTATGAGCAGCCAATCCACGGTGTCGAGCTCAAGCTGCAGCTCCAAAATCAGATCCTCATCAGAGTATGCCCTGATCCTTCAGCTCTTCCATGGCCAGCTCCCGATGCTTCTTCTCCAGGAAGCTGTAGACATTGCCATGAGGAGCGCCATCAAGGAGCATCTCTATGGCCGTCCTGGCCACCCTTATCTGCTCCGGATAGCCCAGGATGGACACCGTTTTGCCGTAAACTGAAACCTTGGCACCCGAGAGCCTCTCCATGATCTCTCGGGAGCGGCCGTCCTTGCCAATGATGCGGCCTTTAATCCTGTCCATATCGCTCCTGGTGCCTACCATCTTGGAGAGGTCCATCACATCGAGCATGAGCATATCATCATCCAGGATGGCAAGCGACCTCTCCGGGGAGAAGCCCCTGCCGATGGCCTTTACCAGGTCCAGTACCCGCATGCCCTGCAAGGGATCCTCTGCCGAGGCTATGGAGACCGTTCCTGTTTCACTGTCGATCTCAAGGGTGGTCTTGGTCTTTTCTTCAATCAGATGCTTCATGGATCCGCCCGGTCCGACCAGGACGCCCACGCGCTCCTCGGGAATTTTGATATCCAATTCAATCAGCCTTCTTTTCTTTTATCTCATCTCTATCTTTGATCAGCTTTTTCCAGATCTCCTCTGGCGATCCCAGGCTGTACTTTTTGCGGAAGTAATGGGACACATTGGCTATGTCCCGCTCCAAAAACCTCCTGGCCTGGGGATGGTCCAAGGTCACAGACTGACCCATATCTATGATCACCGGTCCCTCCTGACGGTAGAGGATATTGAACTCGGACAGGTCGGCATGGACCAGCTGGGCCCGATTATAGAGCAGGGATATATAATGCACGATTTGCTCATAGACAGCTCTGGCCTCTTCCTGCTCCAGATTCATGTCTTTTAAAGTAGGTGCGACCTGGCCCTCCATGACAATGAGATCCATGACCAGAATATTCTCTTTCATGGCTATGGGGTGGGGTACAGGGATGCCTACCTCCTCCGCCCGGCTCAGGTTTCGAAATTCCTTTCTGGTCCAGGCCGAGACGATATCGCCCTGCAGATAATCCTGCATGGAATTGAAATTGCTGGTGGAGATGCGGTAGATCTTCAGCGCCAGCTCTTTCTCTCCCGCCATAGCCCTAAAAATGTTGGCCTCTTTTCCTGTGCAGACAGACCCGCCCAGGGAATCGATCACGCCCTTGCTGGCCAGGCTGTAGAGGTCCATCAGGGTGCGCCTATCGAAGACGGCGTCCTGGACATTCTTGTCGTCAGAGTCCTTCAGCCTGGTGCGAAGGATGTCGATCCTGGTATCGAAATCTTCATCCTTGGTTCGCCTGCTCATGAAACGCCTTTCAAGAAGATCCTTTCAGAAATCCTTTGCGCTGCAGCCAGTCCACCTGGGGACCGGTGTATCTCCAGACTACATCAGCCTTCTCATTCTGGAATTCCCATGGTATGATGATGACTACATCACCCTCCCGAATCCAGATCCTCTTTTTCATCTTACCGGGTATGCGGGCCATTCTGGTAACGCCGTCTAAGCCTCTCACTCTTATGCGATTGGAGCCGAGAAGGCTTTCCACATGACCGAATATCTCTCTATCCTGTTTGCGGGGAAGGCGGACTCTGGTTATCACAGCTCCTTCTTCTTCCCTGCCACGCGACCTATTATACAGCTTATCACCTCAAATAATCAAGTATGGACATAAGACTAATGATATCGACAAGGCCCCTCTTCTTACAAGAGGCCAAAGCATCTTTCTTGCGCCCTGGCTTAAAACCACTCTTAAATAGTTAAAGCTTGTGTCGCAAAAATGATCATGGGCCCGACGCGATTCGAACGCGTGATCCCCGCCGTGTGAAGGCGATGTCATAACCAGCTAGACCACAGGCCCTCGAAGTATGCCAGTGCAGCTATCAGATATTAGTATCTTACCCTTGACCAGAGAGATTTCATTTCCATTCCCTGCAGAGGATGGCAATAACTAAATAGTAAATCGCGAAGCCAATAAGATGGATGAGTTTTAGATTGAGAAATCCTGCTTATCTCTTTTATGAGCGGCTATTAAAGTCAGGCATTCTAAGAGGGAGGTCAGTTGAACATGTGGCCATCATCCAGGATGGAAACCGCAGATATGCCCGGGAAAAGGGATTATCTACCCATATTGGACACTCCTTTGGCGCAGATACATCGGATAGAGTATTCGACTGGTGTGTGGAGCTGGGGATCAAGCATCTGACCCTATATGCCTTTTCCACAGAGAATTTCAAGAGAGATGAGTCAGAGAAACGATACCTCTTTGATTTAATAAAAGATAAATTTGCCGAGCTGGGCCGATCGGAGAAGACTCATGCCCACCGGGTGAGGGTCCGGGCCTTAGGCAGGGTGGAGATGCTGCCGCAAGAGCTGCAAGAAGAGATCTGCCGAACGGAGGCAGCTACGCGAGAATACGACAGCATGTATCTCAATGTGGCTTTAGCTTATGGCGGCCAGAGGGAGCTGGTGGATGCAGCACGATCCCTGGCATACCAGGTATCCCTGGGAAGAATCAGAGCTCTGGATGTGGACGAGGATATGATCGCCCGGCACCTCTATCCTCGAGACGGCACTCCCGTTCCCAAGGTAGATCTGATCATAAGAACCGGAGGTGACTGCCGCACCTCCAACTTCCTGCCCTGGCAGGCTAATGGCAATGAGTGCGCAGCTTACTTTTGCGCACCCTACTGGCCGGAGTTTCGAAAAATAGATTTCTTGCGGGCCATCCGCACCGCCCAGGCCAGGGCTGCATGCCAACAAGCTTAATTACTAAAAGCATGCCATGAGGGATGTTTTGTCCCGATGGGGTAGTGGACATCCCGAAGGCCTGCGGAGCCTTCAACCCGGGTTCGAATCCCGGTCGGGACGTAGACTTAAAGGCAATTAGATAGAAATATGATACTCTAAAATTGCATCATGCTATTCATAAACCATCTAAAAGAAGATGAGCCTGCAAGAATGGTTGAAGGTGATTCTTCTAAATGGAACGGTGAGTTAGAATCCCAGCCGATGCATTTTTACAGCCGCAAATAATTTCGCCAAGACAGCTATTTCAGATATCAATATTTCCAATAAATAGCATCTTGTGAATTAGTGATTAAATTGGAATTTCCACCCATGCATAGCCATCAAATTGCACATTAAATTCTCGCGATACTCCTTCTGCCCTTGCAATATGGAAACCAGGACTGACATTGATATTACTTCTTTGGCCGTTGCTGTCTGTCGTTCCCACATTATTGTCATCAATATATACTGTGACTCCTGGAACAGGAGATCCTCCTCGGGTCACCTTAATGTCTACTGTGGACCCCAATGCTGCATTCGTGCATAGAAGCAATCCAATCAATAAAAGAACCAAGGACTTTTTGCTTACTCGCAACTGTTTCAATTCCATTTCAGTATCCTCCACTGGATATTAGATCTGTCTGATATGAAATAATTTGCGGTTAAACATTCATCATAAGCAATGTGAAAGCTGTTATTCTAGTCGGGTCAGCAAGCGAATTGAGCTTGCAGCCATCCGATGCGGTCTCATCATTGGCTTTGGCTATATCGTACTTCCAAGCTATTCAGAGCGTTATATAATAATGTGTATGTGAGGATTCCTATAAACCCGCACAATAAACTATTATCGTAAAGTTTATATACTAATAATACTATTGGATATTATGGATTCATTTACTGTATGGATGCTTAAAGGTCTCCATGCCAAACAAGAGAAGTCGCGGCTTTCAAAGATATCGAATATAATCGATTGGACCTCAATCAGGCCAATTCTCGATGAGATGTATGACAATAAAAGCGAGAAAGGTGGAAGGCCAAACTGCGATGTAATTATGATGTTTAAGATCTTGATTCTTCAAAAATGGTATGGCTTAAGCGATTTAGAGGTTGAAAGGCAAATGGCCGACCGTATATCATTTATGGCTTTTCTTGGTTTTCCTGATCCCTTCCCAGATTCCCGAACCATATGGTTATTCAAACAACGCCTGGCAGAGACCGGGAAAGATAAGATGGTCTGGGCTGAACTCCAAAGACAGTTGGACGCTATGGGGTTGAAGGTCAAACGAGGTACAATTCAAGACGCAACATTTATCGACGCAGATCCTGGTTCTTCAAAGAAGCCCCGTGGTGACGATGCCAAGACCCGTCGCAGTCGTGATGGAACTTGGGCTAAAAAAGGAGATGAGACTCATTTTGGCTACAAGCTGCATCAAAAAACCGATATGGATTACAGCCTAATACGCGAGATAGATACATCCACGGCATCACTTCATGATAGCCAAGTTGATTTATCCTTTAAAGACGAAATCGTTCTTAGAGATAGAGGATATTTTGGTGCAACAGCGATAGGTATCGATTTCACAATGAAACGAAGAACCACCGAAAAGCCTCTTGGAGAACTCGATAAAGAACGAAATCATTTGATCAGCATCCTGAGATCGCCGGGTGAAAGACCTCACGCGGTTATAAAAAGAGTATTTGGGGCGGGA